>JASGDZ010000083.1:0-10871 GCA_047606835.1 Microbacterium sp.
CGCTCGCGCGCATCGCCGCGGACAACGGCATCACCCTCGTGCACGTGTCGAGCGACTACGTCTTCGACGGCGCGCTCGACCGTCCGTACCGCGAAGACGACCCCGTCGCGCCGCTGGGCGTGTACGGGCAGACGAAGGCGGCCGGCGACGCCGTCGTCGCGACCGTGCCCCGGCACTATGTCGTGCGCACGTCGTGGGTGATCGGCGAGGGGCGCAACTTCGTCTCGACGATGCGCGGGCTCGCCGAGCGCGGCATCGACCCGGCGGTCGTCTGCGACCAAGTGGGCCGCCTCACCTTCACCGGCGAGCTGGCCCGCGGCATCCTGCACCTGCTCGCGTCGGATGCGCCGTACGGCGTCTACAACCTGACCGGCGCGGGCGCTCCGGTGTCGTGGGCGGATGTCGCGCGCGACGTCTTCGGGCTGACCGGACACGATCCCGCGCGCGTGCGCGACACGACGACCGACGAGTACTTCGCGAACGCGACGGCGCCCGTCTCACCGCGGCCGCGCAACAGCGTGCTCGACCTGTCGAAGATCGAGTCGACGGGCTTCGCGCCGCGGGATGCTCGGCTGAACCTGCGTGACCTGTTGACCGCTTCGCCCGACGTGAACGGTGAACAGTGAGCATCGACGTCAGCGTCGTCGTTCCCGTCCACAACCCGGGGCGCTACATCCGGCCCCTGCTCGATTCGCTCGACCGCCAGACGCTGGCCGCTGACCGGCTCGAGGTCGTCTTCGTCGACGACGGTTCGACGGACGGGACGGCCGATGCACTCGATGAGTGGGCGGCGCAACGCGCGAACGTCATCGTCGTGCACCAGGAGAACCACGGCTGGCCGGGTCAGCCTCGCAACGTGGGCATCGACCGGTCGTGCGGCACGTACATCCAGTTCGTCGACCAGGACGACTGGCTCGCCGACGACGCGCTCGAGCGGCTGCTCGACTACGCGATCGAGAACGACTCGGACGTCGTCGTCGGAAAGATGGTCGGCGTCGACCGCACCGTGCCGATCGAGGTCTTCCGCCGCTCGATCCCCCGCGCGGACGTCGTCGCCGACGGACTGCACAGCACGCAGACGCCGCACAAGATGTTCCGCCGGGCGTTCCTCGACCGGATCGGGCTGCGATTCCCCGAAGGCAAGCGGCGGCTCGAGGACCACCTCTTCGTCACGACGGCGTTTCTGCGCGCAGACGTCGTGTCGGTCTACGCCGACACGGACTGCTACTTCCACACCGGGCGCCCCGACCGAGGCAACGCAGGCTTCCGACGCTACGACCCTGTGCAGTACTACTCGAACCTCGAGGAGGTGCTCGACGTCATCGACGAGTGCCTGCCCGACGCCGCCGAGCGCGATCGCTACGTGAGCCGGTGGATTCGCATCGAGCTGAGCGGGCGCGCCCGCTCGCCGGACGCCCGGCTGCCGCGCGCCGAGCGAGAGGTGTTCTATCGCGAGATCAGCCGCGTCATGCGCCAGCGCATCCCGCTCTCGGCGGTGCGGAGCATGGCGATGAACCACCGCCTCGCCGCGGTGCTGCTGCGCCACGCGAGCATGGAGGAGTTCGCGCGGATCGACAAGCTGGCCAACGCCGTGCGCGTGCGCGCCACGGCGGACGACGATGCCGTGCGCCTCACCGCGACCTGCCGCGGTCGCGTGCTCGCCCCCGATCTCGCACTGAGCGAGTTCCTCGCGGAGTCGGCCCCGCCGTCGCTCGTCGACGCCGTGCTCGCCGACCTCGGCGGCGACGATGACGTGCTCCCGGCGCGGGTCTCGCTCGTGCGAACGGATGGCCGTCATGTCCTCACACGTGTCCCCGGCACGGCGCTCTATCGCGGATCCGTCGCTGCACAGGACGGCGATGCCGTCCAGGTGCGATCCCTCGTCGGCCTGCGCGACGTCACGGTCGGCGCGGGCTCGGCGAAGCCGACGCGCCGCCTCATCACGCACCGCGTGCGTCGAGGGATGCGCAGGGTCGTCGAGCGACTCGGCGTCCAGCGACGGCGCTCCGCACGCGGCCGCCGCGAGGACGGCCCCGACACCGACTGATCTCGGCGGCCCGCAGTGCGGCCCGGCCGCGGCAGCCATCGCCGAGGTTCGGTCTAGATCAGTTCGAGCGCGTCGGCGATCGGGCCGTCGAAGACCACGTTGCCCTTGCGGATGACGATGCCGCGAGTGCAGAGCTCCTTGACCTGTCCCTTGCTGTGGCTGACCACCAGCATCGTGATGCCGCGCCGTCCGAGCTCCTTGAGCTTGGCGTTGCACTTGGCGCGGAAGGGCGCGTCGCCGACCGCGAGCACCTCGTCCACGAGCAGCACGTCGAGCTCGACGTGGATCGCCACGCTGAACGCGAGTCGCATGAACATGCCCGACGAGTAGTGCTTGACCTCCTGGTCGATGAAGTCGCCGATCTCGCTGAACGCGACGATGTCGTCGAAGCGCTCCTTCGTCTCCTTCTCGGTCATGCCGAGGATCGCCGCGTTCAGGAACACGTTCTCGCGCCCGGTGAGGTCGGGGTGGAACCCGGCCCCCACCTCGATGAGCCCGGCGACCCTGCCGCGGGTGAGCACGCGCCCCTCGTCGGGCTCGAGCACGCCCGACACGAGCTTGAGCGTCGTCGACTTGCCCGAGCCGTTGAGGCCCATGACCGCGACGGACTCGCCCTCGTGGACCGTGAACGTGACGTCGTTGAGCGCCTGGAACTGGCGCGCGCGCACGGGCTCGCGACGCATCCAGTTGATGAACACGTCTTTGATCGAGCGCGAGCTGCGCTTGTTGAACCACTTCGAGACGTGCTCGACGACGATGCGGGGCTGGGCGGCGGTCGTGTCGGGCATCACAGGTCCTGGGCGAAGGTGCGCTCGAAGCGGCGGAACACGAACTGGCCGATCAGCACCGCGATCGCCGTCACGGCGATCGCGCCGACGACGTACCAGCCCATGTCGGGCGGCCAGCCGTGCCGCGCGGCGGGCGCGACGGCGGGCTCCCAGAACGCCTGGTGGAAGAACTCGACCGCGACGGTGACCGGGTTGCACATGTAGAGGTGGAAGACCCACGGCACCCGCTCGGCGACGCCGGCGACCATGACCCACGTGTAGAGGATCGGCGACGACCACGTCGCGATCGTGCGGACGATGTCGACGATGTTGCTCGCGTCGCGGAAGCGCACGTTGACGGCCGTGAAGAACAGGCCGATGCCCAGGATGAACAGCAGCACGAGTGCGATCCCGCCCAGCATGAGGCCGATCGAGGCGAAAGACGGGAGCCAGCCGAAGAGGAACACGCACACCGCCAGCAGGATCGCCAGCTGGGGCAGGAAGTGCACGAACGCGCCCACGATCGAGGCGATCGGGAAGAGCTCGCGCGGCAGGTAGATCTTCCGCACGAGCGCCCCGTTCGCCACGATCGAGCGCGTGGCGGCGCCGAACGCCTCGTTGAAGAGGTTGACGACGACGACGCCGCTGAACAGGTACAGGGGGAACGCCTCGACGTGCCGCTGCATCCCCAGCACCTGCCCGACCACGAGGTAGTAGACGAGGAACTGGACCGTCGGGCGCACGTACGACCAGAACCAGCCGAGCGTCGAGTTGCGGTAGCGCAGCGACGTGCTCTTGCCGATCAGGAGGCGCAGCAGATAGTGGTAGCGGAAGACATCCAGGATGCCGCGACCTCGGCCGGGCGTGTCGAAGGCGCTGTCGTCGAAGTGTGTCACTGAGAATCCTTGCGCCGCCGGATCCCCTGCCCGCGAAGGCGCCGCGTCAATGCTATCCGATCCATCCTGGGGAGCGGGCTCGCCGGAATGGATCGCGGCGATCACTCGAGGTAGCTCGAGTACACCCACCCGACGCGCGAGCCGACGACCACGTGCCGCCACTTCCCGCTGGAGCCGAACACGAGGACCTTCCTGCCGGTCTTCAGCACCGCCAGCGACTTCTTCGCCGTCGACGCCCCCGTGCGCAGGTTCACCGGCGCCGTCACGGTCCTCTTCTTGACGGTCTTCACGGTCGACGTCGCCTTCAGGTAGTCGCTGTGCGCCCAGCCGACGCGACTTCCCACGACCACCTTTCGCCACGAGCCGCTCGAGCCGATCACCATCGCCTTCGTGCCGGTCTTCAACACGGTCAACGACTTCTTCGCCGTCGACGCGCCGGTGCGCAGGTTCACCGGCGCCGTCACCTTCACGATCCGGCCGACCTTCGTGGTCGAGGCTTTCGTCGTCGACGTCGTCGACGCCGTCGACGCGGACGAGCTCACCACGGTGAGATAGTCGCTGTGCGCCCAGTACGCGGTGCCCTTGACGGTGATGCGCCACCATACGCCGTAGGTGCCGGTGCGCGCATACTTCGCGCCGTCGCTCAGCGTGAGCTTGCCGGTGCTGCACGCCGTGGAAGGAGCCTTGCGCGCGTTGAGCCCTTCCAACGAGTCGGGAAGCGTCACCTTCACGGTGCCCGACGCGGCCGTGATGCTCGCGCTCGACGGCGCCGTGCACGGGCTCGACGAGCCTGCCGGGGCAGCCCCGCTGACGCTCAGGTAGGCGGTGGCGACCCACCTCGTGGCCCCGCCCTTCTTGATGCGGGTCCACATCCCGTAACGGCCGGTGATCGTGACCTTCGCGCCGTCCTTGAGCGAGGTCAGCCCCGACGTGCACTTCAGCGTGGGGGCCTTGCGGACGTTCAGCGTCGTGACGCTTCCCGACAGCTCCACGGTCGCCGTGCCGCTCGCGCTCGCGATGTCGGCCTTGGGCGGCGACTGGCACGCCGGCACCTGGGCGGGCGCGCCCGACGAGTCCGACACGCTCTTCGCGAACCACGAGACGTAGTAGTTGTAGAAGTTGCGATTGCCGTACGACGAGCACGAGTCGCCGGTGCCGGTGCCGGCCGCGAGCGCTGCGACGTTGGGCCGATACGGCGTGTAGATGTACAGGTTCGCCGTCGCCTGGTTCTGGATGTAGACCTTGGACGTTCCGCACGAGCTGTTCGGATGCCACTTGATCGTGTTCACCTGGCCCGCGTGGTAGTTGAACGAGTTCGGATTCTTCGTGTAGACCTGCAGCTGCCGCGCGCCGCCGTACACCTGCGTGAAGAATCCCAGGGACGTCGTCGAGCAGCCCGTCGTGTCGGGACAGTTGAACCCCATCGCACTGCTGTACCGCGCCTTCGACGGAGCCGTGCTGGTGACGAGGCCCTGTTCCTTCTGCAGCATCACGATGATCACCTTGGGGTTGATGCCGCACGCGCGCGCGACGCGGTAGATGATCGTCGCGGCCGAGACGCCCTTCGCCGCCGACAGCGCCTTGCAGTACTTGTCCGCCGATCGCTTCGCGATGTTGGCCTTGTACGACTTCAGGCACGTCGCACCCGAGCTGCAGGTGCTCACGCGCGCCTTCAGGAAGGCCTGGATCTGCGCCCTCGTCATCGAGTCGCTGTCGAAGAACTCGGCGTCGCTGATGATGTATCCCCCCTCCAGGATCGAGCTCGGCAGCCCGGCGGCCTCCGCCCGTTCGGGCGGTGCCGCGACCGCCAGTCCGGCCGCCGCGAGGATGACGGCGACGACGATGGCGATCCACCGTGAGACAGCAGGGATGGGGGGAGCTCCCGAGTGCGACATGTGACCATTGTTACGGAAGTCAAGTTTTGTTACCACCCCGATCCGCAAATCGGCGGCGCGACACGCCGATTCGGTGATTTCTCAGAGGTCGGCGTGGAGCTGCCACACGCGCTCCGCGGCCTCCCGCCACGAGAACGCCCGGGAACGGTCCGCGGCGAGCACCCGCAACCGCGCGGCGAGCTCGGAATCGGTCGCCGCGCGGGCGAGCGCGGCACCGAGCTCCTCGGCATCCGGGCCCTGCTCCTCGTCGCCCACCACGACCCCGCCGTCGACGATCACCTCGCGGTGCACGGCGGAGGCGGCGGCGACCACGGGGGTCCCCAGCGTCAGCGCCTCCAGCACGCGCCACGGAAACGCGCAGCGCCGCGCCGGGGCGACGAATGCGCGCGCGGCGCCGATCAGGGCGGCACGATCGTGTCGGCCCAGCGCCCCGCGGACGTGGACGCGCCGCTCCGGGATGCCGGCGGCACCCGCCGCGTCCAGGACCGCCGGCTCGGCGCCCTCTTCCGTGCCGATCACGACGACGTGCAGCTCGGCATCCGCCGCGAGAGCGCGCTCGGCGGCCGCGAGGCCGAGCACGAGCCCCTCCGACGGGGCCGTCGACGCGCCGATCACGACGTAGTCGTCCGGCAGCGCCAGCTCGCGAAGCCGGGCGTCGTCGACGACGGATCGCGCGAAGCCGACCTCTGGGGCGCCGGCGATCACCCGCACCCGGTCGCCGACGCGCGCGAGCTCGCCGACGCGCTCGGCCATCGCGTGCGTCGGCACGACGACGGCGTCGGCGTGCTTCGCGGCCCGCTTGAGCATCGCCCGCTGCCACGCCACGGCAGGACGCGGGAGCTCGGCCGGGGCGTCCCACGCGTCGAGATCCCACAGCGTGACGACCGTCTGATCGTGGTCGTGGAGCCGCTCGTGCCGCACGAGCGGCGCGAGCAGCGTGGGCGAATGGATCATCCCGCCGCCGACGCCGGACGGCGCGCCGAGCTGCCAGGCCGCCGCGAGCTCGCGGCGAGGCAGCAGCGTGCGGTGCACGTCGACGAGCCCTGCGACGTCCCGCTCCAGCTCCTCGAGCTGCTCGGGCGTGGCGGCGGGCACGATCGCCGTCACCGCGCATCCGCTCGGCGTCGCCGCGACGAGCCCCCGAGCGAGGCCCGTCGAGGCCGCCGCGAGATCGCCGTCGGTCGCGGAGACGAGCTGATCGAGCACCACGCGAAGCACGACCGTCATGTCCTCGACCCTACCGCCGGGGCGCACCCGTCGCCCGCGCCGGGTTCAGCCGGCGGACGACGGCGACGGCGACGGCGGGTGCAGCGCGGCGTCGACGAGCTCGCGCACGTACGCGACGTCGGGATCGTCGGGGTCCACGCCGCCCTCCGGCGTCAGCTCGATCGTCGTGACCGTCTGCTCCTTCGCCTTCAGCGCGAGCTCTGCGAAATACGGCAGCATCGACTGCGGCAGGTCGGTCTGGACCACGTGGGTGCCCGCGGCCGCGACGTCCTGGAACCGCGTGAGCACGTTGGTCGGGGTGAACTGCTGGAGGATCGCCTCCTGCAGCTGCCGCTGGCGCTTCATGCGGTCCCAGTCGCTCGTGGTGTAGCGGGAGCGCGCGTACCACATGGCCGTCTCGCCGTCCATGTGCTGCTCGCCGACCTCGATCCAGCCCGTCACCCCCGACAGCGTGCCGTCGTCCTCCTGGTGGACCGCACCGGTGGGCAGGCGCTCGGTGACCGTGATGTCCACCCCGCCGAGCGCGTCGACGAGGTCGGCGAATCCGTGCATGTCGATGAGCACGTAGTACGGGATCGTGATGCCGAGGTAGCCCTCGGCGGCATCCTTCATCGCCTCGATCGACGGCGTGGAGCCCTGCGACTCCGCGTCCGGATACAGCTCCTCGCCGTCGCGCAGCACCCCGACCTCGGTGAAGATCTCGTTGAGGGCGCAGTGCGCCGTGCCGCAGTTCTCCCCCTGGTAGCCGTCAGGGAAGAGCTCCTGCATGGGCCCCTCGGAGAACGGCACGTTCTGCGTGTCGCGCGGCAGGCCGGTGATCGTCGTCGCACCGGTCTCGGCGTTGATCGACACGACCGAGATGCTGTCGGGTCGCATCGACGAGCGCCCCTTGTCGGGGTCGGCGCCCAGCAGCAGGACGTTGTAGTAGCCGTCGACGGGCGCCACCGACGGGCCCGAGACGCCGAAGATCGAGCCCAGCGTGTCGCGCGTGACGTTCGCGAGCCGCGCGCCGTAGAGCGCGCCGCCGCTCACCGCGACGAGGAGGACCACGGCCAGCGCCGGCACGCCGACGCGGGCGAGCGGACGCAGGCGCACGAGGCGCACCAGGCGCAGGGTGTCGAGCGTGAGCACGACCCACAGCACCCCGTAGGCGATGAGAACGACCTGCGCGGCGAGCAGGAAGAACCAGTTCGTCGCGAGCGTGAACAGCAGCGGGCGCCACAGCAGCGTCACGACGATCCCGACCACGGCGAGCACCCACATCGCGAGCGTCGCGGCGAGCCCGACGCGACCGAGCCGCCGGTTTCCCGCGAGGATCTGCGCGGAGCCGGGCACAAGCACGTTCATCAGCACGAGCCACCACGCGCGACGCGTCATCACCGGGCGCGACGAGGCGTCCGGGTTGCGCAGCGGGTGCGCCTCGACGACGGCTGCGGCGCGCGGCGACGACCCGGGCCTGGGCGGGCTCATGATGCTCACAGCGACCTCTTCAGCCGCGCGTTCTTCTCCTCGACCTGCCGCTCCAGCGCGCGCGCGTACGCCTCGACCCGGTCGCCCAGGTCGGGGTCGGCGGTCGCGAGGATGCGCACCGCGAGCAGGGCCGCGTTGCGCGCATTGCCGATCGACACCGTCGCGACGGGGATGCCGGCGGGCATCTGCACGATGCTCAGCAGCGAGTCGAGCCCGTCGAGCGTGGCGAGGGGCACCGGCACGCCGACGACGGGAAGGGACGTGACGGATGCGAGCATGCCCGGCAGGTGCGCGGCGCCGCCGGCGCCCGCGACGATCACCCGCAGCCCGCGGCGCCGGGCCTCGCGCCCGTAGGACATCAGCTTCTCGGGCGTGCGGTGCGCCGAGACGACCTCCACCTCGTGCGCGACGCCGAAGTCGGTGAGCAGCTGCGAGGCGTCGCTCATGACGCGCCAGTCCGAGTCGGAACCCATCACGACGCCGACCAGGGGCGCGTCGGAGGAGTGCAGCGGCCGGGTCACCCGTCCAGGCTAGGCGGCGCACCTGCGAGATGCCCGCAACGGCGCGCCCCGTCAGCCCAGGAACAGGGATGCCGCGGCGCGCGCGCGATATGCGACGTCGTCCAGGTCGTCTCCCGACGCCGTGACGTGCCCGACCTTGCGGCCGGGCCGCGGTGCCTTGCCGTACGTGTGGACCTTGACCGCGGGATGCGCCGCGAGCACCGCCGGGAAGCGCGCCTGAAGCGCGCCGTCGGCGGGTCCGCCCAGGATGTTGACCATCACCGACCAGTCCTCGCGCGGCGACGGGTCGCCCAGCGGCAGGTCGAGCACGGCACGCAGGTGCTGCTCGAACTGGCTCGTGACGGCGCCGTCCTGGGTCCAGTGTCCGCTGTTGTGCGGCCGCATCGCCAGCTCGTTCACGAGCAGACGCGCATCGGCGGTCTCGAACAGCTCGACGGCGAGCGCGCCGGTGACGCCCAGCCCCGTCGCGATCGCGACCCCCAGCTGCGCGGCGACCTCGATGAGCCTCTCGCCGGCGTGCGGCGCGGGCGCGATCACCTCGGCGCACACGCCGTCCCGCTGCACGGTCTCGACGACCGGCCACACGGCGATGTCGCCGCTCGGGCGCCGCGCCACCTGCTGCGCGAGCTCGCGGGAGAAGTCCACGAGCTCCTCGGCGAGCAGCGCGCCGCCGCGCGCGTCCTCGGCGAGCGCGGCGAACCAGTCGTCCGCCTCCGCGCCCGCCGACACCACGCGCACGCCCTTCCCGTCGTACCCGCCGCGCGGCGTCTTCACGACCGCCCGCCCGCCGTGGGCGTCGACGAACGCCTGCAGGCCGCGCGCATCCGTCACCGCCGCCCAGTCGGGCTGCGGCAGCCCGAGCTCGGCGAGCTTCGCGCGCATGAGGAGCTTGTCCTGGGCGTACTGCAGCGCGTCCGGCCCGGGGTGCACCCGCACGCCCGCCTCGACGAGGGCGCGCAGCACCTCCTGCGGGACGTGCTCGTGGTCGAACGTGACGACGTCGACGTGCTCGGCGAACTCCTGCACGGTCGCAAGGTCGCGGTAGTCGCCGACCGCCGACGCGGCGAGCCGCGCCGCCATCCCCTCCTCCTCCGCGAGCACCCGCAGCTCGACGCCGAGCTCGACCGCGGGAGCGATCATCATCCGGGCGAGCTGCCCTCCTCCGACGACCCCCACACGCAGGCCCATGCCGCTCCCTTCCGCGCTGACGACACCCCATCTTCCCCCACTTCCGCCCGAGCCGGGCGGAGCCGGGTCAGGACGCGGGCGGGGGCGGCACCGGCTGGGTCGTCTGCGCGTCGCGGTGCGCGAGGATCTGGCTCACCTCGACCTGGTCGACGAGCACCTCGTGGACGAGCCCGACGTCGGGGATGTCGACGAGTCGCAAGGGCTCGTCCAGCCCGTTGTCGAGGGTCAGCGTGCCGCAGCCCCACATCCGCTGCACCGGGCCCCGGCGCACCGCGATCTGGTAGCCCCGCGCGTGGGAGAGCTCGCGGCTGCGGCGGGTGAGCACTCCGCGACGCACGATGACGCGCCGCGTCGTGATCGTGTAGCCGCGCGTCGCCCACACGAGGAACGGGATCACGACCAGGAGCAGCACCGCGACACCGGCGGCGGTCAGCAGCATCCAGTCCTGGAGCGGAGCCGGCAGATTCCCGTAGAAGTACGCGGCGGCTCCCGCAACGGCGATCAGGACGAGCGCCGACCACGCGAGCCTGCGCGCGTGACCGCGGAACCTCGCCACGAGCAGCTCGGGCGCCGGGGCGCCCGGCGGCGGGGTCAGCGGCCGCCCGCCGTACGTCGTCGGCTGGGTCACGGTTCCATTCTGCCGGGGTTCGACCCCGAGCCGCACCGCACGCGCCGCTGCGTGGTCACGCCGCCCGCACGTGCACGACGTCGCCGGCCGACACCGCGGTCTCGGCACGGTCGTCCCGCACGACCAGGCGGCCGTCGGGGTCGAGCCGCACCGCACGCCCGCGCAGCACGCCGCCCGGCAGCGCGACCGCGACCTGCTGCCCGAGCGTCGCGCACACCGCCTCGACCGCGGC
>JASGDZ010000084.1:0-3966 GCA_047606835.1 Microbacterium sp.
ACGACCTCGGGAGCCCACTCCGGGTAGATCCGGTCGTCGCCGCCGTTGATCACGAGCACCTCGCCGGCGCCGCTGTCGCCGTTCTCGACGCAGCGGAACGAGCGCCACGCACCCACCGGCACCGAGAAGGTGTCGCCGGGGCCGAGGATCACGGACGTGCTCGGATCGCCGTTGAGGACGACCTCCCACGAGCCCGATGTGAACAGCAGCGCCTGCGTCTGCTGCTGGCGGAAGCGCAGCACGCCCTGGCCGGCCTGGGCGCGCACCCACGCGAGGCTGAACGAGTGCGGCTCGTGGATCGGCGGGACCTGACGGCGGTTCTGCGTCATGCCGTACCCGATCACCAGGGCGAGATCGACCTTGCCACCCTCGACCGCCGAGCAGAGCAGGGCGTTGGCGTTGTAGACCCGGTCGCCCGGCTGCACGACGCGCTGGCGCATCTCCTCGACGGAGTACTGCGTGAGCTCATCGATGTAGTGCTGCTTCATCGGCTTGATCAGTGCGACGTCCTGCGGGACCACGTCACCGGCGACGGTGTCGATCAGGCGGTTGTCGGCGGTCAGGTGCAGGCCGTACGACTCCGCCTCGCGCAGCACCGAAGGGCCCCAGATGATGCCGCCGGTGTTGTCCCGTCCGAGCACGGTGTACAGGATGCCGTCATCCGGGCCCTCGTTGGTGAAGCCGCGGAAGATCCAGGTCGGGATCGTGACGATGTCCCCGTCGTGGGAGATGTACTCGCCCTGCTTGCCGTCCACTCCCCAGCGCATCCGGAACGTGCCGCCCAGGTTGATGAAGACCTCGGCCGTGAAGTGCAGGTGCAGGTTGTTCGAGATGCCGTTGGGCATCCCGGCCGCACCGGTGTTGAAGCCGTGCTCCTCGGTCAGGTTGATGTACTGGTTCGGGTTCTGGGACACGCCCACCCCGATGAAGGAGTAGTTCTCCTTCCGGTCGGAACCGGGGGTGCGGCAGTCGATGAAGGCTGCGTTGCAGGGGACCCAGTCCGACTTGCGGATCGTCCGTCGCTCGATCTCGGCCGTATCGACGATGACCTCAGACCCGTCGACGAGTACGTCGCTCATTTTCACTCTCTCCTTGTTCGGTGTTTCTCAGTAGATGTTCGAGGGGCCGACCGGCTCGTCGCCGCGCACGCCGGCGATCTGGGCGCGGAGGGCGATGTCGTCCCACAGCCGTACTTCCTTGACCAGCGCGCCCTGGTGGAAGGTGAACTGCGAGATGCCGAGCACGTCGACCGGCTTCCCGGTCAGCGGGCCGTAGTTCGGCGTGCCGGTGTAGTCGCCGACGAACTTCCAGGCGACGGCGACGCGCAGGCCCGCGTAGCGGACGTCGTAGTTGGTCTGGATGTCGCGCACCTGGAACTGCCCGCCCGGGAACGCCTCCAGGAAATGCAGCAGCGCGCGGCGGTAGCCCTCCGGGCGGATGACCACCCGGTTGCCCACGGTGAGCAGCACCAGATCGCGCAGGAAGTAGCTCTCGACCTTGTGCAGATCGCGCTCGTTCCACACCGTGCGGATCAGGTCGAGCACGAGCTCGACCTCCGGGCGGTGGTCGTCGGGCCGGGGCCCCGAGTCTCCCGCGACGATCGGATCGGCCGGCGCCGGCTCGGTCCAGGACCCGGTGTATCCGCGGAAGGACGGCGCCAGCCGGCGGGCGAGCTCGTCGACGTCGGCACCGGCCTCGATGGCGCCGGCGAGCGAGTCGCGCACGACCCACTCCTCGACCATGCGGCCACGGCGGTAGAGGCAGTTCGCGATCGTCCGGCTGTATGCGGAGGTCTGCAGATGGCCGGAGAGCACCAGGTGGGAGCTGAGGAACGCGTCGTCCCCGCGCGCCTCCCAGATCACGTCCTCCGCCTGACCGGTGCGGTCGGGCGTGGCGGCGATGCGCATCAGCGTGCCCTCGATCACCTCGTCGCGGGTGGTGGAGGTGCCGTAGGCGCCGTGCACGATCGAGTCCGGCTCGTAGTTCTCCTCGATGAACTTGATCGAGCGGTCCACCCAGATGAGGTCGGTGACCTCTCGGATGAAGTCGTCGGGGTCCTGGTACGGCTGGTACGCGACCGGATCGAGAGGCACGCTGTCTGCTCCTTGCTCAGTATTGTTCGCCTTCGCGTTGGATCGTGCGAAGACGGCGGTAGTTGGCAGTGTATGCGTATGCACAAGGTGGCGCAAGGGACCACCCGGAGCACACGCGTGCCCGGCGGCGGCAGCCGCGGGGAGGCGGTCAGCCCGCCGGCGGGGCGGCGACGGTGCTACGGGGCACGAAGGACGACGCGAATCGCAGCTCGCTGAACGGCTCGTCCGGGTGCTCGATGCGGCGCACGATCAGGTCGGCGGCGGCCCGTGCGATGCCGGTGATGTCGTAGCCGATGGTGCTCAGATCGATGACCGGCCAGGATGCCTCGGGGAGATCGTCGAAGCCGATGATCGAGATGTCCCCGGGGACGTCCGCACCCGCACGGCGGGCGGCGTTCAGCGCGCCGTAGGCGACCACGTCATTGCCGCAGAAGACCAGCGTGGGTCGGTCATCGGATGCCAGCAGCTCGGTCATCGCGGCATCCCCGGCCTCCGCGCTGTAGGGCGCGCGCCGCACCAGCCGCTCGGCGAGGATCACGCCGTGCTCGTGCAGCATGCCGCGCAGCACCGTCTCGCGCACCTGCGCTGTGCTGGTGTTCTCCGGGCCGAAGACCGCGCCGAACCGGCGGTGGCCGAGACCGACGGCGTGGTCGACGGCCTGACGGAAGCCCTCTCCCGGATCGACCACCGCGGAGTCGGCCGCGACGAGGGACCCGACGCGGTTGAAGTAGACGAAGGGCATCCCGCGGTCGCGCAGCCGCAGCGGCGCAGCGGACTCGACCGTCGTGGTCGCCAGCAGCACGCCGTCCAGGCCGTTGGCGATCAGGTGCTCGGCCACGGTCTCGTTGTCGGCCGTCTCGGTGTGCAGCATGAGCTGGTAGCCCAGGCCCTCGAGCTCGCGATGGATGGGGGCGATGATGTGCCAGTAGAACTGGTTGTCGAGATCGGTGACCAGCAGGCCGATCCGGCGGGTGCGGCCGGATGACAGGGCGCGGCCGGCCTCGCTGGGCACGTAGCCGAGCAGCTGGGCGGCCTCGCGCACGCGCTGCTTCGTCTCTGCCGACACCCGCGCATCGTCGCGCAGCGCCCGTGAGACGGTCGGCTGGGACACACCGGCGAGACGTGCCACGTCACGGCTGGTGACTACCATCTCGGCCCCTTCTCCGATCCTGGCGATTCTATCGGCCTTGACCAGCGGTGCATACGAGGTCATAATCGCAACATACGTATGCACTGAGAGGAAGCCCATGGCTCTGCATCTGAAGTCCGCTCCATCGAAGTCGTTCGCCGACACCGCGCAGCGCGACGTCGCCGAGGCCGTGACCGCCGTCATCGACGAGATCCGCGCGGAGGGCGACGCCGCGGTCCGCCGGTGCGCCGAGAAGTTCGACGGCTGGAGCCGCGACAGCTACCGCCTCGACGACGCGGAGATCGACCGGATCATCGCGACCCTGGACCCGCAGGTCATCGCCGACATCGAGTTCGTCCAGGCGCAGGTGCGCCGCTTCGCGCAGGCGCAGCGCGACTCCCTGGTCGACCTGGAGGTCGAGACCCTCCCCGGCGTGCTGCTCGGCCAGAAGCACGTCCCCGTGCAGGCCGTCGGCGCCTACATCCCGGGCGGCAAGTACCCGCTGACCGCGTCGGCGCACATGACGATCGTCACCGCGAAGGTCGCCGGCGTCCCGCGCGTGATCGCCTGCACCCCGCCGATCCGCGGCGAGATCCCCGCCGCCACGGTCGCGGCGATGAGGATGGCCGGGGCCGACGAGATCTACATCCTCGGCGGCATCCAGGCCATCGCCGCGATGGCGGTCGGCACCGAGTCCATCGCCCCGGTCAACATGATCGCCGGCCCCGGCAACCCCTACGTGGC
>JASGDZ010000085.1:0-5528 GCA_047606835.1 Microbacterium sp.
CTTCGCCGCGGCCGACGGCACCCCCGCGCCGGTCGTGGAGGTGTCGGGGCGCGCGTATCCGGTGGAGATCCGCTACCGGCCGCCCGGGGCGCATCCGGCGGTCGCGGAACGACCGCGGAGCACCCACCCGGTCGTGGAGCGAGCGCGGAGCACCCACCCGGTCGTTGAGCGAGCGCGGAGCACCCACCCGGTCGTTGAGCGAGCGAGCGAAGCGAGGGAGACGAAACGCGGCGAGTCGGCCCGGGGCGTTTCGTCTCGCGCCTCCGGCGCTCGCTCAACGACCGGGGAACAACCCGCCGGCGCTCGCTCAACGACCGAGGAACAACCCTCCGGCGCTCGCTCAACGACCGGGGAGACCGACGACGACATCGACGCGCTGACGGCGGCACTGCGCGAGCTCGACGCCGAGCCGCGCGGCGACGTGCTGGTGTTCCTCCCCGGGGAGGCGGAGATCCGCGACGCGATGGATGCCGTGCGCGGCATGTACGCGAAAGACACGGCGCCCACCGAGGTGCTGCCGCTGTTCGGGCGCCTCAGCGCCGCCGAGCAGCACCGCGTGTTCGAGCCGTCGCGGGTCGCGGGCGTGCGGCGACGGGTGATCCTCGCGACGAACGTCGCCGAGACGAGCCTCACCGTGCCGGGCATCCGGTACGTCGTCGACACCGGCACCGCGCGCATCTCGCGCTACAGCAGCCGCACGAAGATCCAGCAGCTGCCGATCGAGGCGATCTCGCAGGCGTCCGCGCAGCAGCGGTCGGGTCGAGCGGGCCGCACGGCGCCGGGCGTCGCGATCCGCCTGTACGGCGAGGACGACTTCGACAGGCGCCCGGAGTTCACCGAGCCGGAGATCCTGCGCACGAACCTGGCGTCCGTCATCCTGCAGATGCTGTCGCTCGGCTTCGGCGACGTCGAGTCGTTCCCGTTCCTCACTCCCCCCGACTCCCGCGGCGTGCGCGCGGCCTTCGACCTGCTCGTCGAGCTGGGTGCGGTGCGCGATCGGCGCCTCACCGACCTCGGCCGCGAGCTCGCGCGACTGCCCATCGACCCGCGCTTCGCGCGCATGCTCGTCGAGGCGCGACGCACGGGCGTGCTGCGCGACGTGCTGGCGATCGTCGCAGGGATGTCCATCCAGGACGTGCGCGAGCGCCCCGAGGAGCACCGCGAGGCCGCCGACCGCCTGCACGCGCGGTTCGCCGATCCGACCAGCGACTTCCTCGGCATCCTCACCCTCTGGAACCACCTGCACCGGCAGCAGCGCGAGCTGGGGTCGAGCGCGTTCCGGCGGCTGTGCCGGACCGAGTTCCTCAACTACGTGCGCGTGCGCGAGTGGTTCGACGTGCACCGGCAGCTGTCCCAACTGGTCGTCGGGCGAGCGGAGGACGCCGCCGCCGACCCCGACGCGATCCACAAGGCGATCCTGTCGGGGCTGCTGTCGCACCTCGGCGTGCGGGACGAGCGGGTCAAGGCGAGCGACCCGAAGCGCCCCGCCGACTACGTCGGCGCGCGCGGTGCGCGCTTCTCGATCTTCCCCGGCTCGGCGCTGCGCAAGAGACGGCCGCACGCCGTGATGGCCGCCGAGCTCGTCGAGACCTCCCGCCTGTTCGCGCGCACCGTCGCGGCGATCGACCCGGCGTGGGCGGAGCCGCTCGCCGGCGACCTCGCGAAGCGGCAGCTGAGCGACCCGCACTGGTCGAAGGATGCCGGCGCCGCCGTCGCCGCAGAGAAGGTGACGCTGTTCGGAGTGGAGATCGTCCCCCGCCGGCGCGTGCAGCTCGCGCGCATCGACCGGCCGCTCGCGCGCGAGCTGTTCTTGCGCCATGCGCTCGTGGAGGGCGAGTGGAACACGGATCGCCTGGACAAGCGGCTCACCGCCTTCGAGCGGCGCAACCTCGAGCTGCGCCGCCGACTGGAGAAGATCGAGGAGCGCGAGCGCCGCCGCGACATCCTCGCCGGCGACGAGGCGATCCACGCGTTCTACGACGCCCGCATCCCGCGCGACGTGTTCGACGTGCGCTCGTTCGAGGCGTGGTGGCGGGATGCCTCGCAGCGCACCCCGCGCCTGCTCGACCTCACCGAGGCGGACCTCGTCGACGACGGCACGCGGGCGCACGAGCGCGACTTCCCGATGCGCTGGCGCCAGGGCGACCAGGTGCTGTCGCTCGCCTACCGGTTCGAGCCCGGCGCCCCCGACGACGGCGTGACGGTCGTGGTGCCGCTGGCCCTGCTCGCGCAGCTGCGACCCGACGGCTTCGACTGGCAGGTGCCGGGGCTGCGCGACGAGCTGATCGCGGGGCTCATCCGGTCGCTGCCGAAGGCGATCCGCCGGCACGTGGTGCCTGCGGCGGACTGGGCGGCGAAGCTGTCGGCCGAGCTCGAAGGTCGGGGGCCGGAGTCGCGCGACGGACTTCCGGCGGAGAGCCTGCGCGACGCGCTGGCCGCTCGCATCCGGCGCGTGGCCAACCAGCCGGTGACCGCCGCGGACTTCGACATCGCGCGTGTGCCCGCGCACCTGCGGATGTCGTTCCGCGCCGTCGACGCGCGCGGCCGCGTCGCGGGGTCTGACCGTGACCTCGCCGCGCTGCAGGCGCGGCTGGCGGGGCGCGCGCGGGAGGCCGTGAGCCGCGCGATCGAGCGCCCCGGCGCGGATGATCGCGAACGAGGGTCCCTGTCATCGAGCGAGGAGCGCAGCGACGAGACGAAACGCGGCGCCCCGATGCGTCACGACGAGGGCATCGCGTCTCGTCTCGCTTCGCTCGCTCAACGACCGGGAGAGACCTCGCACGCGTTCGCGGAACGCTCCGGCCTCACCGCGTGGGACTTCCAGACGCTCCCCGACGTCGTCGACACCCGCGTCGCGGGCGGTGTCGTGCGCGGCTACCCGGCGATCGTCGACGAGGGGGCGTCGGTCGCGCTGCGCATCGAGGCGACGCCCGAGGCCGCGGCGGCGGCGACGGACGGCGGCATCCGTCGTCTGGTCCTGCTGTCCACCCCGTCGCCGTCCGCCTACGTGCTGGACCACCTCACAGCCGCGGAGAAGCTCGCTCTCGCGACCTCGCCGTACCCGAACGCGAAGGCCCTCGTCGAGGACTGCCGCGTCGCGGTGGCCGACGCGGTCATCCGGCGCTGTGCGCCGACGGGCCCGGTGCGGACGCAGTCCGGGTTCGAGGCCGTGCGCGACGCGTTCTCCGCCTGCGTCGTCGACGAGCTGTTCGCGTGCGTGTCACTCGTCGCGCGCATCCTCGCCCGCGCCCGCGACGTGGACCGCGGCGTCAAGCAGCAGGCGAGCATGGCGCTGCTCGGCCCGCTCGGCGACCTGCGCACGCAGCTGGCGGGGCTCGTCTTCTCCGGCTTCGTCTCGCGCGGCGGGGTCGACCGGCTCGCGCAGTATCCGCGGTATCTCGAGGGGATGCTGGTGCGACTGCAAGGCCTCGCCGACAACCCCGGCCGCGATCGCGCGTGGCTGACGGAGCTCGAGCGCGCGGCCGCGGCGTACCGGGATGCCGGCGGCACCATCCCGCCGGCCGCCGATGCCCCGCCCGCTCTCGTGCACGTGCGATGGATGCTGGAGGAGTACCGCGTCAGCCTGTTCGCGCAGCGCCTCGGCACCGCCGAGCCGGTGTCGCCGCAGCGCATCGCGAAGGCGCTTGCCGCGCACTGACCCCCGGCGCCGCCGCGCGCCGACCCCCGGCGCCGAACCCACACACTCCGCAGCGCGCCGACGCCCGGCGCCGAACCCACACACTCCGGGTCGAGTCCATCCATCGCCCCATGCTGGATGGATGGGCTCGACCAGCGATGGATGGATTCGGCGGGGAATGGGCGCGGGCGACTCGGCGGAGAATGGGCGCGGCGGGGGGCGACGCACGAGGACGCCGGGCGACGCACGAGGACGCCGGGCGACGCCAGGCGACGCCGGGCGACGCAGCACCCGCGCGACTCACGCGACGCGGCGGGCGGAGTCCCCCTCCGCGCGAGCACCGTCGCGCAGCCGCGCGCCTTCGCGCAGCAGCGGCACGAGTTCCTCGCCCCATTCCACGACGTCGCCGAGCGGGTCGAATCCGCGGATGAGGAACTTCGTCACACCCAGGTCGTAGTACTTCAGCAGCGCCTCGGCGACCTGCGCCGGCGTGCCGACCGGGGCCGTCGAGTTGCCGCCGGGCCCGGTGAGCCGCGTGATGCCGAGCCACAGCCGCTCGTCGTGCACGTCGCCGAGCTTCGCGTGCTGCTGCAGCAGATCCGCCGACACCGACGACTGCTCGCGTCGCAGCGGAGCGACGAACGCGAGCGTGTTCCCGGTCTCGTTCTGCTGCTGCAGCGCGACGGCCTCGTCGTAGATGCGGCGCGCCTTCGCCCAGGCCTGCTCCTCCGTCGGCGCGACGATCGGGCGCGTCGACAGGCTGAACTCGACCGTCCGGCCGGCCGCGGCGGCCGCCGCACGGATCACCCGCACGCGCTCCGCGACCGCCGCCAGCGGCTCGCCGAACAGCATGTACACGTCGGCCTGCGCCGCGCCCACCTCGACCGCGCCCTCGCTGAGCCCGCCGAAGTAGATCGGGATGCCGGCATCCGTCGCGGGCTTGACCGCCGAGAACGCGCCCTCCACGTGATAGAACTCGCCCTCGTGGTCGAACGGCCGGTCGCTGGTGAGCGTGCGGCGCAGCACCTGGATGAACTCGCCGGTGCGGCGATAGCGGTCGGCCTTGTCGCTCCAGTCGCCGTCGCGGTGCTGGTCGGCGTCGCTGCCGCCGGTGATGTGGTGGATCGCGACGCGCCCGCCCCCGGTGAGGTGGTCGAGCGTCGCGAGCTTGCGCGCCACCACGGTCGGCGCGACGAAGCCCGGCCGATGCGCGATCAGCACCTTGAGCCGCTCGGTGGCGTGCAGGGCGGATGCCGCGATCGCGAAGCCGTCGGGCGAGCTCGCGCTGTAGCCGATGAGCACGCGGTCGAAGCCGGCATCCTCATGGGCGCGCGAGAAGTCGCGCACGTAGGCCGGGTCGACGACGGGACCCTCGAGCCGCTTCGACTCGGAGCCGGGGGTGGTGGCGATCATGCCGAGGATCTCGACGGGCATGGGCGGTCCTTTCGTTGGGTTCTCAGGCGTCGACGAGCGCGCGCAGCGCGGCGCGCTCGTCTCGGTCGGGGGCGTCGACGCCGATGAGCGGCACCGACGAGATGAGCAGGCGGGTGTAGGGATGCCGGGGCCTGGCCACGACGTCGCGGGTCAGGCCGTCTTCGACGACCCGGCCGCGGTAGAGCACGACGAGGCGGTCGCTCACCGCGGCGAGCGAGCCGATGTCGTGCGAGATGACGAGCATGCCGAGCTGATCGCGCCGCGCGTCGCGCAGGCCGATGAGCGCACGGATGACGCGGTCGCGGCTCGCGGCGTCGAGCGCCGACACGGGCTCGTCGAGGATCAGCAGCCGCGGCTCGACCGCGAGCGCCCGCGCGATCGCGACGCGCTGGCGCTGACCGCCGGACAGCGCTCCCGGCCGGCGCGCGGCGAGCTCGGGGGCGAGCCCCACCTCGTC
>JASGDZ010000086.1:0-13500 GCA_047606835.1 Microbacterium sp.
CCCGCGGCGCGCGGCGGGCGCCGCGGACCCACGCGGCGCGTCGGGCGGCATCGCGGCGCCGCCCTGTCGCGTATCGGGCGGCGCCTCTGTGCCCTCGTGGTCCACGCGCGGAAGGAAGCGGACCTCGATGCCGAACACGTCGTGCACCGCCTGCCGCACGTCGACGTGCGCATCGGTGCCGCCGAGCGCCTTCGGCTTGAACCGCTCGATCTCCTTCGCGCTCGGGAAGCCCAGCGTCAGCACGTGACCGTCGGCGTTCTCGTCGAGCTGCAGCGGACGCGTGTGCATCGCGACCATCCACGACGCACGCCGGATGCCCTCCAGCCGCGAGAGCACGTCGGGCCACGCCTCGCGCAGGCGTGCGAGCGTGACCGGGGCAGGCGGCACGGGAGCGGATGCGGCGGCCTCGACGCGCGCGGGAGGCTCGGCGCGTGTCGTCTCGACCGCGGCGCGCGGGTCGACCGGAGACGCCGCGCCGGCTCGTGGGGCGACCGGCGCGGGCGCATCGGGCGCACCTCCCCTGGCGAGCACGCGGGCGACCATGAGCTCCAGCTGCAGCCGCGGCGACGTGGCGCCGGTCATGTCGTCGAGCGCGGCGACCACGAGGTCGGCCGTGCGCGACAGGCGCGCAGCGCCGAACGCGGTCGCCTGATGCGACATCCGCTCCAGCTCGTCGTCGGGCACGCCGCGCAGCACCGCCGCGGCGCCCCGGCCCGTGGCCGCGATCACGATGAGGTCGCGCAGCCGCTCCAGCAGGTCGTCGACGAAGCGCCGCGGGTCCTGCCCGGTCTGCACGACGCGATCGACGGCCGAGAAGGCCGTCGCCGCGTCCCCCGCGGCGAACGCGTCGACCACCTCGTCGAGCAGCTCCGCGTGCGTGTAGCCGAGCAGCGAGACGGCCCGCTCGTATCGCACCGTCGCGTTGTCCGACCCCGCGATGAGCTGGTCGAGCAGCGACAGCGTGTCGCGCGGCGATCCGCCGCCGGCGCGCACGACGAGCGGCAGCACGCCCGTCTCGACCGCCACGCCCTCCCCTTCGCACAGCGCGCCGACGTAGTCGAGCATCGGCCCCGGCGGGACGAGGCGGAACGGATAGTGGTGCGTGCGGGAGCGGATCGTGCCGAGCACCTTCTCCGGCTCGGTGGTCGCGAAGATGAACTTCACGTGGTCGGGCGGCTCCTCGACGAGCTTGAGCAGCGCGTTGAAGCCCTGCTGCGTCACCATGTGCGCCTCGTCGAGGATGAAGATCTTGAAGCGATCGCGCGCCGGGGCGAAGATCGCCCGCTCGCGCAGGTCGCGGGCGTCGTCGACGCCGTTGTGGGACGCCGCGTCGATCTCCACGACGTCGAGCGACCCGCCGCCGCCGCGGCCGAGCTCGACGCAGCTCTCGCACACGCCGCACGGGGTGTCGGTGGGCCCCTCCGCGCAGTTCAGGCACCGCGCGAGGATGCGCGCCGACGTCGTCTTGCCGCAGCCGCGCGGGCCGGAGAACAGATAGGCGTGGCCGACGCGGTCGCCGCGCAGCGCGGTCATGAGCGGTTCGGTGACCTGCGCCTGCCCGATCATCTCCGCGAACGTCTCGGGACGGTAGCGGCGGTAGAGGGCGGCGGTCACCCGTCCAGCCTAGAGCGTGCCCACGACACGCGATCGGTCAGGCGCCGAGCGCAGCGGACGGCTCGGCATCCGGCTCCGCCACGGCGATCACGGGGATCGTCGCCGTCACCGTGGGCACCGAGGCGGTCACCGTGGGCACCGAGGCCGACAGCAGCGTGCCGTCGTCGCGACGGCTGTCGGCGAACTGCCTCAGCGACGGCCGTCCGGCGATCGTGGGCCCCTGGTCCGCCAGCGGCACGACGACCTCGCCCCCGGACTCGACGACGAACCGTTCGCCGCGCACGCCGAACTCCACGGCATCCCCTTCGCCTGCCCGCACCCGCAGCGCGTCGCGCGTGACGGTGACGTCGAGCTCGGTGCCGTGCCAGTGCAGCACGAAGCCCAGCGACGGCCACTCGGCCGGCAGCCGCGGATCGAACGTCAGGTCGCCGAAGTGGTCGCGCAGACCGCCGAAGCCCGACACGAGCCCCGTCCACACCCCGCCGGCCGAGGCCACGTGCACGCCGTCCGACGCGTTGTGGTGCAGGTCGGCGAGGTCGACGAAGATCGACTGCCGGAAGTAGTCGAGGGCGAGCTCCTGATAGCCGACCTCGGCGGCGAGGATCCCCTGCACGACCGCGGAGAGGGTCGAGTCGCCCGTGGTCAGGGGGTCGTAGTACTCGAAGTCGGCAAGCTTCTCGTCGGCCGAGAAGTGGTTGCCCTGCAGGAACAGCGCCAGCACGACATCCGCCTGCTTGAGCACCTGGTAGCGGTAGATCACGAGCGGGTGGAAGTGCAGCAGCAGCGGCCGGCGCTCGGGCGGAGTGTTCTCCAGGTCCCACACCTCGCGCTCCAGGAACACCTCGTCCTGCGGGTGGATGCCGAGCGCCTCGCTGTACGGGATGTGCATCGCGTCCGCGGCGCGGTCCCACGCCTCCGGCTCGCCCGGGTCGAGCTCGAGCCGATCGACCATCCTGCGGTACGCGTCGTCGTCGAGCTCGGCCATGTCGCGCACGGTGTGCGCGGCGAAGCGCAGGTTGAACCGCGCCATGACGTTCGTGAAGAGGTTGTCATTGACGACGGTCGTGTACTCGTCGGGGCCGGTGACGCCGTGGATGTGGAAGCTCTCCTCGCCGTCCGCCTCGCGCCAGAACCCGAGCGTGGTCCACAGCCGCGCCGTCTCCACCGCGACGTCGACGCCGTCGCGGTACAGGAAGTCGACGTCGCCGGTCGCGCGCACGTACTTCGCGAGCGCGAAGCTCACGTCGGCGTTGATGTGGTACTGCGCGGTGCCCGCCGCGTAGTAGGCCGACGCCTCCTCGCCGTTGATCGTGCGCCACGGGAACAGGGCGCCCGCCTCGTTGAGCTGGCGCGCGCGGCGACGCGCCGCGGGCAGCATGAGCACGCGCATGCGCAGCGCGTTGCGCGCCCACAGCGGCGACGTGTACGCGAGGAACGGGAGGACGTAGATCTCGGTGTCCCAGAAGTAGTGGCCGCTGTAGCCCGATCCGGTCACGCCCTTGGCCGGCACTCCCAGGCCGTCGGCGCGCGCGGCCGCCTGCGCGAGCTGGAACAGACACCAGCGCGTGGCCTGCTGCAGGTCGTCGTGGCCCTCGATGCGCACGTCGGACCGCCGCCAGAACGCGTCGAGCCACTCGCGCTGGGCGCGCAGCTGCGCGTCGACGCCCTCCGTGTGGGCGCGGTCGAGGGTGCGGCGGCACCGGTCGACGAGCTCGCGGGTCGGCACGCCGCGCGACGTGTGGTAGCTCACGAGCTTCGTGACCCGCGTCGGCACACCGGCCTTCGCCTGCACGCGGAACACGTTCTTCGCGATGTCGGGCTCCACGAGCCGGCGCGACGTGTACTCGTTGGCCGTGTCGATGACGTGATCCGCGACGACGGCGAGCGTCATGCCCGACTCGGCCACGCGGTAGCTCAGCGCCGAGCGATCGCCGTCCTGCCAGTACTCCTGCGGCAGCAGCACGCGCTCGGAGATCTTCTCCGCCTTGCGCGGATCGAACCCCGCCTTCTTCGTCGCCCGCGGCGCGCCGCCGTAGACATCCTCGCCGTCCTGACGGTTCAGCAGCTGGCAGTTGATCGTGACGGGCGCGTCCGCGTTGAGCACGGTGATGTCCACGCTCATGATCGCCAGGTGCTTCTCCTCGAACGACACCATGCGCGTCGACTCCAGCCGCACCTGCTTGCCCGACGGCGTCACCCACAGGATGCGGCGCGTCAGCACCCCCGTGCGCAGGTCGAGCACGCGCTCGTACTCGCGCACGTCGGCGACGTCGAACGACAGCGGCTCGTCGTCGACGTAGACGCGCATGACCTTCGCGTCCGGCGCGTTGACGATGGTCTGGCCGACCTCGGCGAAGCCGTACGCCTGCTCGGCGTGACGGATGGGGAAGACCTCGTGGAGGCCGTTGAGGAACGTGCCGTGCTCGTGCGCGTGCCGACCCTCCGAGTGGTTGCCGCGCAGGCCGAGGTAGCCGTTGCCGACCGCGAAGATCGTCTCGGTGACGCCCACGTCGTCGAGGTCGATGCGCGTCTCGACGATGCGCCACGGGTCGACGGGGAAGCGGTCGCGGTCGATCACGGCACCAGCTCCTCCAGGTCGTTGACGACGAGGTCGGCGCCCACCGCACGCAGTTCGTCGGCGCCGACGCCGCGATCGACGCCCACGACGAGCGCGCAGCCTGCGCCGGACGCGGACGCCACCCCGCTGATCGCGTCCTCCACGGCGGCGGTGCGCTGCGGTGCGGCGCCCAACAGGCGTGCGGCGTCGGCGAACATGTCGGGGGCGGGCTTGGAGGCCAGACCGTCGCGCTCCGCGACCACGCCGTCGACGATCACGGCGAAGCGGTCGAGGATGCCGGCGGACGCCAGCACGTCGCGCGCGTTCTTCGAGCTCGACACCACCGCGATCGGCGTGCCCGCCTCGCGCAGCGCGTCGAGCAGGCGCACGCTCCCGGGGAACGCGCGCACGCCGTCCTCGCGCAGGATGCGGGAGAACACGAGGTTCTTGCGGTTCCCGATGCCGCACACGGTGTCGGCCTCGGGCGGGTCGGTCGGATCGCCCCACGGCACCTCGACGTCGCGGCTGCGCAGCAGGCTCGCGACCCCGTCGTACCGCTTCTTGCCGTCGACGTAGTCGAAGTAGTCGCGGTCGGTGTAGGCAGGCTCGATGCTCCACTGCGCGAACAGCTCGTCGAACATCGCCTGCCACGCGTGCATGTGCACCTCGGCGGTGGGCGTGAGCACGCCGTCGAGATCGAACAGGACACCGTCGAAGGCGCGGAGGTCGGGCGCGTCGGTCACGGCAAAAGCGTAGTGCGCGCGCGTTGCGGGCGCGTGAACGACGTGCGTCCGGTGCCGGCCGGGATGCTCGAGTGCTGTCAGACCGGACGCGGCGCTCATCCGGCCGCGGCGACCACCAGGGTCTGCCGCGCGATCTGAAGCTCCTCGTTCGTGGGCACCACGAGCACCGTGACGGGCGAGTCGTCGGTCGAGACCACGCGGATGCCGCGCCCGCGCGCCGCGTTGCGCTCGGGGTCGAGCTCGACCCCCGCGAAGCCGAGCGTCGCCGTCGCGGCGGCGCGCACGGAGGGCACGTTCTCCCCCACCCCGGCGGTGAACGAGATGACGTCGACGCCGCCGAGCTGGGCGAGATAGGCGCCAGCATAGCCGCGCAGCCGGTGGATGTACACGTCGAACGCGAGCGTGGCGGCCGGGTCGCCGGCATCCACTCCCGCCCGCACGTCGCGCATGTCGCTGACGCCGGCGAGCCCCATGAGCCCGCTGCGCTTGTTCAGGAGCACGTCGAGGTCGTCGATCGACAGCTCGGCGCGGCGGGCGAGGTGCAGCAGCGCCCCCGGGTCGAGGTCGCCGCCGCGCGTGCCCATGACGAGCCCCTCCAACGGCGTGAGCCCCATCGACGTCTCGACCGCGCGACCGCCGTCGACGGCGGCGACCGAGGCGCCGTTTCCGAGGTGGAACACGAGCTGCTTCAGCTCGCCGAGCGGGCGGCCGAGGAACTGCGCGGCCGCCGCGGAGACGAACTGGTGCGACGTGCCGTGGAAGCCGTAGCGGCGCACGCCGTGCTCCTCGGCGAGCGCGCGGTCGACGGCGTAGGTGTAGGCGGCGGGGGCGAGGGTCTGGAAGAACGCCGTGTCGAACACCGCGACGTGCGCGAGCGCCGGGAACGCCTGCCTCGCGGCGCGGATGCCCTGCAGCGCGCCCGGATTGTGCAGCGGCGCGAGCACCGACAGCTCGTCGATGGACTGCTCGACGTCGGCGGTCACGAGCGTCGGCTCGACGAAGCGCGACCCGCCGTGCACGACGCGATGCCCCACCGCGACGGGGGCGTGCTGCTGCAGCGACGGGCCGTGCTGCGCGAACGCGTCGAGCATGACCCGGAAGCCCGCCGCGTGGTCGGGGATCGGCAGCTCCTCGGTGCGGGTCGCATCGGCGACCGCCGGCGCCGGCTCGCCCGCAGCCGCCCGGAAGAGCACCGTGTGCGTGGACACACCCGTGGGCTGACCGATGCGCTCGACGAGCCCGGCGGCGAGCGGCGCCGCCGTCTCGACGTCGATCAGCTGGTACTTGAACGACGACGAGCCGCTGTTGATGACGAGGACGACGGTCATCCGATCACTCCCCCTGGGCCTGGATCGCGGTGATCGCGATCGTGTTGACGATGTCGTCGACGAGCGCGCCGCGCGACAGGTCGTTGATCGGCTTGTTGAGGCCCTGCAGCACGGGACCCATCGCGACCGCGCCCGCCGAGCGCTGCACGGCCTTGTAGGTGTTGTTGCCGGTGTTGAGGTCGGGGAAGACGAACACCGTCGCGCGGCCGGCGACCTGCGAGCCGGGCATCTTCGCGGCGGCCACCGCCAGGTCGGTCGCCGCGTCGTACTGGATGGGTCCTTCCACCAGCAGCTCCGGCGCGCGCTCGCGCACGAGCGCCGTCGCGGCGCGGACCTTCTCGACCTCGGCCCCCGAGCCCGACTCCCCCGTCGAGTACGAGAGCATCGCCACGCGCGGGTCGATGCCGAACTGACGGGCCGTCGCGGCCGACGAGATCGCGATGTCGGCGAGCTGCTCGGAGGTGGGGTCGGGGATGACGGCGCAGTCGCCGTAGACGAGCACGCGGTCGGCGAGCGCCATCAGGAACACCGACGACACCACAGAGACGCCGGGCTGCGTCTTGATGATCTCGAACGCGGGGCGGATCGTGTGCGCGGTCGTGTGCGCCGCCCCCGAGACCATGCCGTCGGCGAGGCCGAGGTGCACCATGAGGGTGCCGAAGTACGAGACATCCGTGACCGTGTCGGCCGCCTGCGCGTACGTCACGCCCTTGTGCGCGCGCAGCCGCTCGTACTCGCGGGCGAACCTGTCGACGTGGCCGGGGTCGAACGGGGAGAGCACCTGGGCGCCCTGCAGATCGATGCCGAGCTCGATCGCGCGGCTGCGCACGTCGGCCTCCTCGCCGAGGATCGTGAGGTCGGCGATGCCGCGCGCGAGCACCGTGCCGGCGGCACGCAGGATGCGGTCGTCGCCCCCTTCGGGCAGCACGATGCGTCGGCGGCCGGCGCGGGCGCGTTCGACGAGGCTGTACTCGAACATGAGCGGCGTCACGACGCTCGCCCGGGCAAGGCCCAGCGCGACCGTGAGCTCCACGACATCCACGCGCTGCTCGAACATCGCGAGCGCGGAGTCGTAGCGGCGCTGCGCGTCGGCGTCGACCCTGCCCCGCGCGCTCATGATGCGCACGGCCGTGTCGTACGTGCCGAAGTCCGTCGTGATGATCGGCAGCGACGAGTCGAGCCCGTCGATCAGACGCTCGATGGGCTCCGGCAGCGGGAAGCCGCCGTTGAGCACGATGCCCGACAGCGACGGGAAGGTGCCCGACGCGTTCGCGAGCAGCGTCGCCAGCAGCACGTCGGTGCGGTCGGCCGCGACGACGAGGATGGCGCTCTCCTGCAGCCGGGGCAGCACGTTGACCATCGACATCCCGGCCATCACGACGCTGAGCACCTCGCGGCCGAGCAGCTCAGGGTCGCCCTTGACGAGCTCGCCGTCGACCGCGCGCAGCACGTCGCGCACGGACGGCGCGACGAGGAAACGGTCCTCCGGGAGCGCCCACACCGGGACGCGGCGACCGTCGTGGGCGCGCACCGACGCCGGCGCGGCGTCGACGACCGACCTGATCGACGCGACGACCTCGGCGAGCGCCTCGGGGTCGGAGCGGTTGGCGATCACGGCGAACAGGGACGCCCGCGCATGCGCGAGCTCGAGGATCGCCAGCGACGCGATCTGCCCCATCTCCGCGGGCGTGCGCGCGGTCGTCGCGCCCAGCTGCTCGCCGTGGCCCTGTTGCGAGCGTCCGCCGAGCACCAGCAGCACCGGCGCGCCGAGGTTCGCCGCGATGCGGGCGTTGTAGCCGAGCTCGGCGGGGCTGCCGACATCCGTGAAGTCGCTGCCGAGGACGACGACGGCGTCGCACTGGGCCTCGACCGCCTTGTAGCGCTCGACGATCGTGGCCAGCGCCGCGTCGGCGTCGGCGCGCACGTCGTCGTAGCTCACCCCGACGCACTCGTCGTAGTCGAGGTCGACGCCGTCGTGCGCGAGCAGCATCTCCAGCACGTAGTCGCGTTCGTCGGTGGACCGCGCGATCGACCGGAACACGCCGACCCTCGGCGTCGCGCGGCTGAGCGCGTCGAGCACCCCGAGCGCGATCGTCGACTTGCCGGAGTGCCCCTCCGCGGACGTGATGAAGATGCTCTGCGCCACGGGCCCCAGCCTATGGCGAGGCCGGATGCCACAGCCAGTGCCGGGCCGCGTGCTCACTGAGCGCGGGGTCGCTGAGCGCGGGGTCGCTGAGCGCAGGGTCGCTGAGCGCAGGGTCGCTGAGCGCGGGGTCGCTGAGCGCGCACCCCGGGACGCACGCCCAAAGCCCGACCCCTCTCTCCGCCGAGTCCATCCACTCGCCGCCGAGTCCATCCCCGCGGCGCAGGCGGATGGATGGACTCGGCGCGGAATGGATGGACTCGGCGAATCGGCGAAGAAGAGGGGAGGATGCGGCGCGGCGGCAAAGAGAGACTCTCCGCGAACCCGGCAGAGCCCGGTTACCCTTGCTACGTTTCCGTCCTGGGGGAGTTGGCCTGGATGCCGCCTCGCGGAGAGCTTCGTCCAGTCTAGCCTTTCCTCGGCTCCCACCCACGCGCAAAGCCGCTTCCCGGGAGCCCTCCCGTCCCGGCGTTGTTACGATCGGAGCACGGGCGACGGCGCCCGCATCGGGTCGGCGGACGCCCGGCCGAGGTCCTACCCGAGGGGGCTGCTCTTGTCAGACACCGCGACGACGGGCTCAGACACCGCGACGACCGGCGCCGCCGAGCTGACGGCCGAGGGCTTCGAACGCGCCACCGCCGCCATCCTCTCCTCGGTCGGCGGCGTGATCGACGGCAAGCCGGAGGCCGTGCGCAGCGCGCTGGTGTGCCTTCTGGCCGAGGGGCACCTGCTCATCGAGGACGTGCCCGGCGTCGGCAAGACGATGCTCGCCCGCGCGCTGGCGGCCGCCGTCGACGCGACGGTGCGCCGCATCCAGTTCACACCCGACCTGCTGCCGGGCGACGTCACCGGCGTCAGCGTCTACAACCCCGTCGAGCGCGAGTTCGAGTTCAAGCCGGGAGCGATCTTCGCGCACATCGTGATCGCCGACGAGATCAACCGCTCGTCGCCGAAGACCCAGTCGGCGCTGCTGGAGGCGATGGAGGAGGGCCAGGTCACCGTCGACGGGCGCACCCATCCGCTCCCCGACCCGTTCCTCGTGGTGGCGACCCAGAACCCGCTCGAGATGGAGGGCACGTACGCCCTGCCCGAGGCCCAGCGCGACCGGTTCATGATGCGCATCTCGATGGGCTATCCCGATGCGCGCTCCGAGGCGCTCATGCTGCGCCAGCGCGACCTGAAGAACCCGCTCGACGCGATCGAGCCGGTCGCCACCGCCGCCGAGGTCGGCGCGCTCATCGCGTGGGCTCGCGGCGTGCACGTCGCGCCGGCGGTCGAGGACTACGCCGTCGCCCTCGCCCAGGCGACCCGTGCCGACCCCGACCTGCGGCTGGGCGCGAGCCCGCGCGCCACGCTGCAGCTCGTGCGCGCGGCGAAGGTGTGGGCGGCGCTGGAGGGGCGCGACTTCGTCATCCCCGACGACCTCGCCGGCCTCATCGCGCCCGTCTTCGCGCACCGCCTGATCCCGACCCGCGCGGCGTCCGGTTCTCGCCCGCGCTCGGCGGCGGACGGCATCCACTCGATCCTGGAGCGGATCGTCGGCACGGTGCGCGTGCCGCTCGCCGCCCGCCGGTAGCCCCATGGCGCGCGTGTGGCCGCTCACCCTCCGAGGCACGGGTGCGCTCGCGCTCGCGCTCGTGTGCTTCGTCTTCGCGGGGCAGCTCGGCCTCGGCGAGCTCGTGTACTTCGGCGTGCTGCTGCTGGCCGTGCTCGGTGCGAGCCTCGCCTCGCTCTACGTCATGCGGCGGGCGGATGCCGTCACGCGCGCCGTGAGCACCGATTTCGCGGCGGTCGAGCGCACCTGTGTCGTCTCGGTGCGGGTGGGCGTGCGCTCGGCGCTGCCCACCCCGCCCGGGAGGTGGAGCGACCGGCTGCCCCGCACGCTCGACGGCGAGGCGAACGGGGTCTTCCCCGCGCTCGGCTCCGCGATGCGCGGCGCGGAGCGACCCGTGGAGCTGTCCTACCCGGTCACCGGCCTGCGGCGCGGCGTCGAGCACATCGGGCCGCTGCGCGTCACGTCGACGGACCCGTTCGGGCTGGCCCGCCGCCAGCACGTCTTCGGCACCCGCACGCCGGTCACCGTCGTGCCCACGCTCGTCGACCTTCCGGCGGGCGCGGGCTTCGCGGGGGCCGCCGGCGGCATCCTGCACAGCACGACGGAGCAGCTGGGGCAGGGCGCCGACAACCTCATCGCGCGCCCGTACGTCCCCGGCGACTCCATGCGCCGCATCCACTGGCGCGCGACCGCGCACCGCGACCAGCTCATGGTGCGGCAGGAGGAGCAGGAGTCCACTCCCGAGGCGACGGTGATCCTCGATCGCAGCGCGCCGCGGTACGCACCGGAGGCGACGCGCGCGCCCGGGGTCGATCCGGGCTTCGAGACGGCGGTGTCGATGTGCGTGTCGGCGGCCGCGCGCCTGGCCCGCGAGGGCTACACGGTGGAGGTCGTCGACTGCGACGGGACGCCGCTCATCGACCCGCTCGACGGCGGCGACGCCGGCGAGGTCGAGGCGATGCTCACGACGTTCGCGAGTCTGACCGCGCGCCGCGACGACCTCGTGGGGCGCCTGCCGGCGCTCTTCACGGGGGCGACGACGGGGCCCGTCGTCCTCATCGTCGGACGGTTCGACCCGGCGGATGCGGCGACGATCGCACCCGTCGCCCACCACTCGTCGCTGCCCGTGCTGCTGGCCGTGACACCCGTCGAGGACGCGCTCGACCGCGCCGCGCAGGCGGGCTGGAGGTGCGCGACGATCGACCCGGGCGCCGATCTCGCAAGCGCCTGGGCCACGGTCTGCGACCGGGGGGCGGCGAGTGTCCTCGGTTGACCGGCTCGCGCAGCCGAGCCAGACGCGCGCGACGCCCGGGGACCATCGCGCGCACGACGCGAACCCTTCGGACGGCGGCCGCGCGCCAGACCTCACGCTCACGGCGGGGGTGTACCTCACGATCCTCGCCGCGGTGTTCCCGCTCCTGCGGGTCGTGCGGCCAGGCCCGTGGACGCTGGGCGCGCTGCTGCTTCCCGCCGTCCTCCTCGCGGCCGGCTACGCGGCGCGGCGCCATCGGGTCGCCGCCGTCGGGGTGAGCCTCATCGAGACGGCCCTGTGGGCCGTGGTCGTGACGGCGGTGTTCCTCGGCGGCACCGCGTTCCTCGGCGTCGTGCCGGTGCCACAGACGATCGAGGCGGCGAGCGGGCTCGTGCGCGCCGCGATGGACCGCATCATCACCGGCGCCGCACCGCTGGACGCGGACGTGCCGCTCACGTTCCTCCTCGTCGGCGCGATCGGGCTGCTCACGATCGGGATCGACCACGTCGTGCTGACGGCGCGGATGCCGCTGCTCGCCGCGATCGGGCTGATCGTCGTGTCGCTCATCCCCGCGATCGCGGTGCGCGCCGAGGTCGACGTGCCGGCGTTCGTGCTGCTCGCCGGGGCGCTGCTGTTCCTGCTGCGCGCCGAGACGCGCACGCGCGACGCGTCCGGCGCGCAGCGGCCCCGGCGGGCTGCGCGAGACACAGGCGTGGCCGCGGCGGCCGCCGGCATCGGCGCGGTCGCGGTCGTCGTCGCCCTCGTCGCCGCGCCGCTGTTGCCCGCCATGCCGGTCGCGGGCGGCATCGGCGCGGGCCGCTGGAACAGCATCGACCCCACGCTGCAGCTCGGCGAGGACCTGCGGCGTCCGACCGACGGCGAGGTGCTGCGGATGCGCACGGATGCGGCATCCGCCCCCTATCTGCGCGCCGCGACGCTCTCGAGCTTCGACGGCGACATCTGGCGGCCCGACACCGGCAGCGCGGTGGCCCTGGGCAGCGGCGAGGCCCTGCGCGACCTCGGCGTCGCCCAGGACGTGCGCGTCACGCGCTACACGACGAGCATCGAGGTCACCAACCTGATGAGCGGGTGGCTGCCGGTCTCGTACCCCGCCGTGAGCGTGACGGGCCTGCAGGGCGAGTGGAGCGTGCTGGCGACGAACCGCACGGTGCTGAGCACCACCTCGTCGGCGAACGGGCAGCGGTACGAGGTGGTCTCCGACGTGCCGCGGCCGTCGCTCGAGCAGATCCGCGCGGCGGCGGCGCACGGCGACCCCGGGGACGACGCGACGAGCCTCCCGCTCGGCATGCCGGCGGAGATCGGGCAGCTCGCCGACGAGGTCACGGCGGACGCGCAGACCGACTACGACCGGCTCGTCGCGCTGCAGTCGTGGTTCCGCTCCAGCGCGTTCCGCTACTCGCTCCAGGCGCCCGTCGAGGACGGGTTCGACGGCACCGGCGTCGACGCCGTCGCCCGGTTCCTCGACCTGCGAGAGGGCTACTGCATCCACTTCGCCGGAGCGTTCGCGCTCATGGCGAGGACGCTCGGGATGCCGTCGCGCATCGTCGTCGGCTATCTCCCCGGGACGGGCGCCACCGACGCGATCACGCGCGAGCGGGTGTACACGGTGATGGGCTCCCAGCTGCACGCGTGGCCCGAGGTGTACTTCGAGGGCATCGGCTGGGTGCCCTTCGAGCCGACCAACGGTCTGGGAGTGCCGACGGCGTTCAGCGCGGAGTCGAGCCCCGACGTCGACACGGGGGGCACCGAGGTCGAGCCGACGCCCACCGCGACGGCGTCGTCGCCGCCGACGTCCGGGGCGGATCCGGGGAGCCTGCGGGAGGGCGAGCCGACCGCCGTCGACGCCACCGGCTCCGTCGTGCGACCGCTGCCCTGGCTGGCATCCGTCCTCGTCCTGCTCGTGCTCGCGGTGCCCGCGGCGGTGCGCGAGCTCCGGCGGCGCGCACTGCTCGGAAAGGCCCGCGCCGGCGATGCCGGCGCGGCGTGGCGCAGCCTGCAGGACACGGTCGTCGACCTCGGCGTGCCGGAGCCGCCGGGCGAGTCGCCGCGCGGGCTCGGGGTGCGCCTGATCGCGCGGCACGGCGCGCCCGCGGCCGAGACGTGGATCCTGATCGACGCGATCGAGCGCGCCAGCTACTCGTCGGGCGGGGCGGTCCGCGACGGCGCCGAGCTCGCCGACGCCCTCGCCGCGGTGCGCGCCGGGCTGATGCGCTCCGCCGGGCCCGGACGGAGGATGCTTGCGCTCCTCGTGCCGCGCTCGCTCGTGGTGGGGCCGGGCTCGGCGTAC
>JASGDZ010000087.1:0-7291 GCA_047606835.1 Microbacterium sp.
CTACACGACCATCCAGAACTGGTCGAACAACGTCTACAACCTCGTCACCAAGCGCGCCGTCGCGCACGAGGGCGCGACGATGGAGTGGATCGACGGCAACATCGGCTCGAAGGTGACGATGAAGTACCCGTCGATCTTCCTCATGGGCGAGCACGCGAAGGGCGAGACGCTGTCCGTCGCCTTCGCCGGCCCCGGCCAGCATCAGGACGCCGGCGCCAAGATGATCCACATGGCCCCGCACACGCACTCGTCGATCGTGTCGAAGTCGATCGCGCGCGGTGGCGGACGGGCCGGGTACCGCGGCGAGGTGCGCGTCGATCAGAACGCGCACCACTCGGCGAACACGGTGCGCTGCGACGCGCTGCTCGTCGACACGCAGTCGAGAAGCGACACGTACCCCGCGATCGACATCCGCATCGACGACGTGCAGCTCGGCCATGAGGCGACGGTGTCGAAGGTCAGCGAGGAGCAGCTCTTCTACCTGCAGAGCCGCGGCCTGCCCGAGGACGAGGCGATGGCCATGATCGTGCGCGGCTTCATCGAGCCGATCGCCCGCGAGCTGCCCATGGAATACGCGCTGGAACTGAACAAGCTCATCGAGATGGGCATGGAAGGCTCGGTGGGCTAGGCCATGACGACCACCACCGAGGCACCGCGCGCGGTGCCGGGCACTGCGGCGCACAGCGACGGGGCGGGGAGCTTCGTGCCCGTGCAGACCCGCTCCGAGCGGCCGGCATCCTTTCGCCCCGCGGACTTCGCCGTCCCGACCGGGCGCGAGGTGAACTGGCGCTACACGCCGGTCCAGGCGCTCGCCGAGCTGTTCGTCGACGCGGCCGGCGACGAGGGTGCCGTGACGGTCGCCGTGTCGGGCGCCGACGCCGTCGAGATCGGCGCGCTCGCGGTCGGCGACGCGCCGCGCGGCGAGGCGTTCGCCCCGGAGGACCTGCCGAGCGCCGTGGCGTGGAGCCGCGCGACATCCGCCCTCCACGTGCGCGTGCCCGCGGACGCGGAGCTCGCCGAGCCGGTGGTCGTCGACGTCGCAGGCCGCGGCGGCGTGGCCCACGCGCACATCGTGGTCGAGGCCCTGCCGAACTCCCGGGCGACCGTCGTGCTGCGACACCGCGGCGCCGCCCGCCTCGCGCAGAACGTCGAGATCCTCGTGCGCGACGCCGCACGGCTCGAGCTGGTCACCGTGCAGGAGTGGGACGACGCCGCCGTGCACGCCGGAGCGCACCAGGCGCGCGTCGAGCGCGACGGGTTCCTGCGGCACGTGGTCGTCAGCTTCGGCGGCGCCCTCGTGCGCGTGAACCCGAGCATCGAGCTCGCCGGCGCGGGCGCCCACGCGGAGGTGTACGGGCTGTCGTACGCGGATGCCGGGCAGCACCTGGAGAGCCAGGTCTACGTGCACCACAGGGGCCCGCACACCAAGGGCGACGTGCTGTACAAGGGCGCGCTGCAGGGCGCGGGCGCGCGTAGCGTGTGGATCGGCGACGTGCTGATCGGGCCGGATGCCGTGGGCACCGACTCGTACGAGGCCAATCGCAACCTGGTGCTCACCGAGGGCGCGCGCGCCGACTCGGTGCCGAACCTGGAGATCGAGACCGGCGACATCCTCGGCGCCGGCCACGCCAGTGCGACCGGCCGCTTCGACGACGAGCAGCTGTTCTACCTGCAGGCGCGCGGCATCCCCGAGGACGAGGCCAGGCGCCTGGTCGTGCTCGGGTTCCTCATGGAGATCGTGCAGAAGATCGGCGTGCCGTCGCTGGAGGCCGAGCTGGTCGCGGCGATCGAGGCGGAGCTGGCTGCGACGCCGGAGGTGCGCCCGTGAGCCTGCAGCGCATCTGCGCCCTGAGCGAGCTCGTGCAGGACGAGGCGCGCCGGTTCGAGGTCGAGGGCGTGCCGGTCGCCGTCGTGCTCGACTCCAACGGCGACGTGCACGCCATCGGCGACACCTGCACGCACGGCGAGATCTCGCTCGCCGAGGGCTTCGTCGACGGCGACACGCTGGAGTGCTGGGCGCACGGCTCGGCGTTCTCGCTGCGCACCGGGCGCCCCCTCAACCTCCCCGCCTACGAGCCCGTCCCCGTCTTCGTCGTCGAGATCGACGGCGACGACGTGCTCGTCGACCCCGCCACCACGAAGGAAGTCTGAATGTCCGTCCTCGAGATCCGCGACCTCCACGTCACCGTGGAGACGGATGCCGGCACCACCCCCATCCTCAACGGCGTCACCCTGACGATCCGCACGGGGGAGACGCACGCCATCATGGGCCCGAACGGGTCGGGCAAGTCCACCCTCGCCTACACGATCGCCGGTCACCCGAAGTACAGCGTGGTCAGCGGCTCGATCGCGCTCGACGGCGAGGACGTCCTGGAGATGACCGTCGACGAGCGCGCCCGCGCCGGTCTGTTCCTCGCGATGCAGTATCCGGTGGAGATCCCCGGGGTCACGGTCACGAACTTCCTGCGCACCGCCAAGACCGCGATCGACGGCGAGGCCCCGCCCATCCGCACGTGGACGAAGGACGTCAAGGCGGCGATGAAGAACCTGCGCATGGACGGCAGGTTCGCGCAGCGCAACGTCAACGAGGGCTTCTCCGGAGGCGAGAAGAAGCGCCACGAGATCCTGCAGCTGGAGCTGCTGAAGCCGAAGATCGCCGTGCTCGACGAGACCGACTCCGGTCTCGACGTCGACGCGCTGAAGATCGTGTCCGAGGGCGTGAACCGCGCCAAGGGCGAGACCGACCTCGGTGTGCTGCTCATCACGCACTACACGCGCATCCTCCGCTACATCCGTCCCCAGTTCGTGCACGTCATGGTGAACGGGCGCATCGTGGAGGAGGGCGGCCCCGAGCTCGCCGACCGCCTGGAGGACGAGGGCTACGACCGGTTCCTCGACGAGGAGTCCGAGCCCGCCGTGGACGCGCAGGCATAGGATCGGGCCATGACCGCGACGCTCAGCCCGGAGAAGTACGACGAGGTCACCGAGGCGCTCAAGGACGTGATGGACCCCGAACTGGGGATCAACGTCGTCGACCTCGGCCTCATCTACGACCTCGGGTGGGATGACGACAACGACGCGCTCGTCATCCACATGACGCTCACGTCGGCCGGTTGTCCGCTCACGGACGTGCTCGAGGAGCAGACGGCGCAGGCGCTTGACGCCGTCGTGGAGCGGTTCCGCATCAACTGGGTGTGGATGCCGCCGTGGGGGCCGGAGCGCATCACCGACGACGGCCGCGACATGATGCGGGCGCTCGGCTTCGCGATCTGAGCGCGTTTCCGGGGAACAGGTCCGTCGTCGGGCCGGGCTACGCGACGCGGACGATGATCTCGCCGTGCAGCACGCAGAACCATCCGTCGTCGCTCGCGGCCCATTCCTTCCACGCGTTGCTGATCACGTGAAGGTCGGCCTGTGTGGCCTGCCCGGAGGCCGTGAGCTGCCTCGCGATCGCGGACGTGAGCATACGGTCTGCCCACATGCCGCCCCACCAGGCGCGGTCCTCGGGGGAGGCGTAGCACCACGTGCTGGACGTGGCGGTGACCTCCGTGAGGCCGGCTGCGTGCGCCCACGAGAGCAGCCGGCGACCGGCATCCGGCTCGCCGCCGTTGGCTCGCGCTGCGGCGCGGTACAGGTCGAGCCACGTCTCGAGCGCGGGCAGAATCGGCCACCAGCAGAATCCGGCGTAGTCGCTGTCGCGCACGGCGACGATGCCCCCCGGCCGGGTCACGCGGGCCAGCTCGCGAAGCGCCTGCACGGGATCGGCGACGTGCTGCAGGACCTGATGCGCATGGACGACATCGAAGGCGTCGTCCTCGAACGGGAGCGCGTGGACGTCGGCGATCCGGAAGTCCACATTGGCGGCGTCCCTCTCCGCGGCGGTCGCTCGGGCGAGAGCCAGCTCGTCCGCTCCGATCTCGGTCGCCGTGACGTGCGCGACGCGCTGCGCGAGGTCTGCGGTGATGGTCCCGGGTCCGGCCCCGACGTCGAGCAGTCGATCCGTGGGCTTCAGCAGCGGAAGCAGGTGGGCGGCCGAGTTCTCAGCCGTGCGCCAACGGTGCGAGCGCAGGACCGAATCGTGGTGACCGTGGGTGTAGGCGGCCATGAGACCTCTCTCTGAGCGGGCGGTGTCCTCGTCCCACACTCTCGATCCGCTTCCTGAATCGGAAGACCGTAGTCTTCATAGGAGTCCCGCACCCACCCGGCGGGTGGGTCCACCTCAGGAGGAAGCGCGTGCCCGACAACATCGGCGGTGAGCTCGGCGACTTCCTCCGCGCGCGCAGAACGGATGCCCGCCTTGCGCCGCAGCATCGCGGCGCGAGGCGCCGACGTGTCTCGGGTCTCCGCCGCGAAGAGGTCGCGGCGGCGGCGGGCATCAGCGTCGACTACTACACCCGTCTCGAGCAGGGTCGAGAGAGACATCCGAGCGACGCCGTCCGCGATGCGCTCGCCCGCGTGCTCCGGCTGACGCCCGATGCGAGAGTGCACCTCGACCGTCTCTGCAAGACCTCCTCCGCCCCACATAGCGTGGCCCAGGACCGTGACAGAGCGTTCGCGAGCCGCATGGCCGCGCTCGTCGAGGCGGTTCGGCCCAATCCCGCCTACGTCCTCGACCGGCTGAGCAACATGGTGGCGGCGAATGTGGAGGGCCTCGCCCTCTATGACGGCTTCGCAGAGATGCCTGCCGCGGATCGGAACACCTGTCGCTACCTCATTACCGACCCGCGTGCACCGCGGATCTTCGTTGAGTGGGAGGAGCTGGCGCGAGGCGCTGTCATGCACCTGCGTGCGGCGAACGCGGGTGACCTCCGGGATCCCGAGCTTCACGCTCTCGTTGCGGACCTGAGCGGGCGGAGCCCACGCTTCGCCGAATGGTGGAGCGAGCACATCGTCGAACATCGCCGCGGGTCGATCACGCACATCCGCACGCACGCCGGAGATGTCGTCGCCCGCCGATACGAAGTGCTGCACCTGCCCGACGAGGCGCTTCGCATGACCCTCTGGCTGCCGGGGGATCGGCCGCTCGACGCGGCTCCCGACCTTCTCCTCTCGCCGCAGGCCTAGACGGCGACTCGGAGGACGGAGTCGATCACCGCGTCGCGGGGTGCCACCTCGATCTCGCCCACGGTCACGGCGACGTTCGAGTGGTTGAGGATGAAGCGGTGGTCGCCGCGCTCGACGACCTCCACCTGGTTGGGCAGCAGCGCGTGCTCGATGCCGGCCGCCTCGAGCACCGCGCCCGCGATCTCGCCGAGGGCGCTCGGAGCGGTCGCGACATACCATCCCGCCCCTCCCGACGCATCGGTCCGGCGGGTGACGGCGGGGCAGCCTGCGAGATCCCCGCCGACGAAGGCGGCGAGCACGTCGGCGTCGTGCACCCGCACGACCTCGCCCCACTCGCTCGCGGTGCCCGCGCCGAGTCCCGAGATCTCAAGGCCGGGGACCGCGCCACCGCTGAGCGACGGCTCGGCCGGCGGCATGAACTCCTCGACGCGGACTCCGAGCACGGACTGCAGTTCGCCGAGGTAGCCGCCCAGCAGCACGCCCAGCCCGTCGTCGAGCACGGCCGTCTGGTAGCCCACGACGAGCTGCCCGCCGCGCGTGACGACGCGCGCGAGCTCGCCGCGGGCCTGAGACGACAGCGCGACCGCGCCGGCAGCGATGACGACGTCGTAGCCGTCGAGCGCTTGGCCGGGCTTGACGAACTCCACGAGCACGCCACGCCGCCACAGCTCCCGGTACCAGCGGAACACGATGTGCAGATACGACAGGGATGTCGGGGTGGACTCCTGCTCCAGTGCCCACCACGACGTCCAGTCGAACAGGATCGCGACGCGAGCTGCGGGGCACCGCGTGCCGACGAGGCTGCTCAGCGCGGCGAGCTCGGCGCCGAGCGACACCGTCTCGCGGAACACCCGCGTGTCCTCCCCGGCGTGCGGCAGCATCCCGGAGTGGAACTTCTCCGCGCCGATCCTCGACTGCCGCCACTGGAACTGCATGATGCCGTCAGCGCCCCGGGCGATCGACTGCAGCGAGAGCAGGCGGTGCCATCCCGCCGCCTTCGCGGCGTTGCGCGGCCGCCAGTTCACGGCCGAGGGCGCCTGCTCCATCAGGATCCACGGTGCGCCGCCGGAGAGCGAGCGCATGAGGTCGCGGGTCATCGCGGCGTACGCCGGCGCGATGGGGTCGGCCGGGTCGGGATACTCGTCGTCGGAGACGAAGTCCACCTCCTCGGCCCATGACCAGTAGTCGCTCGCCTTGAAGAACCCCATGAAGTTCGTCGTGATCGGCACGCCGGGTGTGAGCTCGCGCAGCAGCTCCGCCTCTGCGCGCAGGCACTCCTTCCACGCGTCGGACATGAAGCGGTCGAAGTCGAGCTGCTGGCCCGGGTTCTTGAAGGTGGGGGTGTCGCGCGGCGGCTCGATCTGGTCGAAGTCGCTGTACTCCTGCGACCAGAAGGCCGTGCCCCACGACGCGTTGAGCGTCGCGATGTCGCCGTACCGCGCGCGCAGCCACGCCCGGAACGCCGCGGCGCTCTCCGGGGAGTAGTCGTGCGTCACGTGGCAGGCGAGCTCGTTGTTGACGTGCCACGCCTCCAGCGCCGGATGGCTGCCGTAGCGCTCGGCGAGCGCGCGCACGAGGCGGAGCGCGTACCGACGGTAGACGGCCGAGTTCGGGTGGTAGTGCTGACGGCTGCCGAACTCCAGTCGGGTGCCCGACGCGGTGACCGGGAGCATCTCCGGGTGCGCCCGCACGAGCCAGGCCGGCGGCGACGCCGTGGCGGTCGCGAGGTCGATACGGATGCCGGCGGCGTGCAGCTTCTCGATGACGTCATCGAGCCAGTCGAACTCGAAGCGGCCGTCCTCGGGCTCCAGCTTCGCCCAGCTGAACACCGCGACGGTGGCGACGGTGACCCCCGCGCGCTGCATGAGGCGAACGTCCTCGTCCCACACGTCGCGCGGCCATTGCTCGGGGTTGTAGTCCCCGCCGTACCACATGCGGTCGAGGCGCGGCAGCTTCGCCCGCGTCATCCCTTCACGCTCCCCGCGGCCAGACCCGACTGCCAGTACCGCTGCAGGAAGATGAACGCGATGATCAGCGGCACGATCGACACGAGCGCTCCGGCGAGCACCGTGGAGAACAGCACCTGGCCGCCGCCGCCGCCCGTGGCCGACGCCTGCCAGTTGGCCAGGCCCACCGTCACCGGCAACAGGTCAGGGGTGTTGAGCATGATCAGCGGCAGGAAGTAGTTGTTCCACGTCGCGACGAGCTGGAACAGCAGCACCGTCAC
>JASGDZ010000088.1:0-3611 GCA_047606835.1 Microbacterium sp.
GAGCGTGTCGGCGCCCTGCGCGAGCGCTTCGGGCACGAGGTATTCGAGCTTGCGCACCTTGTTGCCGCCGAAGGCCAGGCCGCTGGACACGTCCTCGCGCTTGGCCCACACCCGGGCACCGCCGAGATGGTCCGACAGACGGTTCAGCGGGTGGATCGGGCTCGGCCCGAACGTGAGCGGGTGGCGCGGGAAGTCGGCGAGCGTCATGGCGGGCATGTCAGTGGTGGGTGGCCTGCGCCGCGCGCAGCCGCTCGAGCACCTGCGCGCGCAGCTGGGCCGGCGCGGTCTCCTTGCAGGCCCGCGCGACGACCTCGGTGAGGGTCGTCGCGACGAGCGCCTCGTCGCGGCACGCCGCGCAGTTCTCCAGATGCTCGCGGATGTCGGAGTGCTCGGTGCTGCAGATCTCCCTGCGCAGATACTCCTCGAGGCTGTTGCGCGCCTTGTCGCAGCCGCAGTCGCTCATTTCCTGCTCCTCGAAGCGGCCCTGTCGCCGCGCTGGGTGGCCGAGCCGCCGGACGCCGCGGAGACGATGCCCCGCTCCTGCGCGTACTCGGCGAGGAGTTCGCGCAGCATCCGTCTGCCACGATGCAGACGGCTCATGACCGTGCCGATGGGGGTCTTCATGATGTCGGCGATCTCCTGGTAGGCGAAGCCCTCGACGTCGGCGAGGTACACCGCGAGGCGGAAGTCCTCCGGGATCGCCTGCAGCGCGTCCTTCACGACGGATGCCGGCATCCGGTCGATCGCCTCCGCCTCCGCCGACCGACTGCTCGTGGCCGTCGTCGACTCGGCTCCGCCCAGCTGCCAGTCCTCGAGATCGTCGATGGTGCCCTGGTACGGCTCGCGCTGCTTCTTGCGATACGTGTTGATGTACGTGTTGGTGAGGATGCGGTAGAGCCACGCCTTGAGGTTGGTGCCCTGCGTGAACGTGCGCCACGACGCGAACGCCTTGACGAACGTCTCCTGCACGAGGTCGGCGGCGTCCGCCGGGTTGCGGGTCATCCGCATCGCGGCGGCGTACAGCTGGTCCATGAACGGCAGCGCCTGCTCCTCGAACTCCGCCCGCACGCGCGCGGCGTCGTCGAGGGCGTCGGCCGGCCGGTCGCGTGCCTCGTGTGTCATCGCCGCCCAGTCTACGGCGGCATGTTCCAGCACTGCCGACATCGGTCTCCTCACGCGCGGGCCCGCCGGAGGCGGTTCAGTAGGGTAGAACCCGATGACAGCCGACGGGTATTCCCCCCCGTCCGCGTGGACCGCGCCCACCGCCGACGGACCTCTGCGGGCGACCCTCACGCTGCCCGGGTCCAAGTCGCTCACGGGCCGGGAGCTCGTGCTGGCGGCACTGGCCGATGCCCCGGGGCGACTGCGCGCGCCGCTGCACTCCGACGACTCCGCCCGCATGGTCGGCGCGCTGCGCGCGCTGGGGGTGCGGATCGACGCCGAGCCCGGCGCCGGCGAGTTCGGCGACGACCTGATCGTGACCCCACCGGCCGCGCTCACCGCCGGCGACGTCGACTGCGGCCAGGCCGGCACCGTGATGCGCTTCGTCGCCCCGCTCGCGGGGCTCGCCACCGGCGACGTCGCGCTCACCGCGCACGAGAGCGCGCTGCACCGGCCGATGGGCGCGATGATCAAGGCGCTGCGCGACCTCGGTGTGGACGTCGACGACGGCGGGCACTGGGCGCTGCCCTTCACGGTGCGCGGCCACGGGCACGTCCGCGGCGGCGAGGTGCACATCGACGCCTCCGCGTCGAGCCAGTTCGTTTCCGGGCTGCTGCTGGCCGCTCCCCGCTTCGACGTGGGCCTGCACCTCGTGCACACCGGCGAGCGGCTGCCGAGCCTGCCGCACATCGACATGACGATCGACGCGCTCGGCCACCGCGGCGTGCAGGTCGAGCGGCCCGCGCCGAACGAGTGGGTCGTGGCGGCGGGGCCGATTCGCGCGAAGGACATCGCGATCGAGCCCGATCTGTCCAACGCGGCGCCGTTCCTCGCCGCCGCGATGGTCGTCGGAGGAACCGTGACGGTGACCGGGTGGCCGGCGCACTCCACCCAGCCGGGGGCCCTCCTCACCGAGATCCTGTCGCTCATGGGCGCCCGCGTCACGCGACGCGGCGGAGCCGTCACGGTCACGGGTGCCGGCATCGCCGGCATCGACCTCGACCTGTCCGCCGCGGGCGAGCTGACGCCGACCCTCGTCGGGCTCGCGGCGCTCGCCGACTCCCCCTCGACCTTCCACGGCATCGGCCACATCCGCCAGCACGAGACCGACCGCATCGCGGCGCTGGCGACCGAGCTGCGCCGCCTGGGCGGCGAGGCGCACGAGCTGGCCGACGGCATCCGCATCGTCCCCCGGCCGCTGCGCGGCGGACTGTGGCGCGCGTATCACGACCACCGCATGGCGACGACGGGCGCTCTGCTCGGGCTCGTGGTGCCGGGCGTGGCGGTCGACGACATCGGCACGACGACCAAGACCCTGCCGCAGTTCACGAGCCTGTGGGACCGGATGCTGGCGGGCGCCTCCGACGCGGCGGCCTGAGGCGCGCGCGACCGTGAGCTGGCTCGACGACGCCGACGACGACGAACCGGAGTTCGACGAGGCCGACGTCCGGGTGCGCCCGAACCCGAAGGCGAACCGGCCGCGCACGAAGCGCCGCCCGGCGCACGACGACGCGGTGATCGCGCGCGTGCTCGGCGTCGATCGCGGGCGCTACACGGTGCTCGTCGACGAGGACGGCCCGCACGAGCGCGAGGTGCTCGCCGTGCGCGCGCGCGAGCTGCGCAAGACGCCGATCGTGACCGGCGACCGGGCGCGCGTCGTCGGCGACGTCACCGGCGGCGAGGGCACGCTCTCGCGCATCGTGGGGATCCAGGAGCGCACGTCGCTGCTGCGCCGCAGCGCCGACGACACCGACCAGGTCGAGCGCATCATCGTCGCCAACGCCGACCAGATGCTGATCGTCGTCGCCGCCGCCGACCCCGAGCCGCGCGAGCGCCTCGTCGACCGCTACCTCGTCGCGGCGCTGGATGCCGGCATCCGCCCGCTGCTCGTCGTCACCAAGACCGATCTCGCCGATCCGGCGGAGTTCCTCGGCCACTTCGAGGGGCTCGAGCTGGAGGTGTTCACGAGCTCTCGGGGCGACATGCCCCGCGAGCGCATCGGCGCCGCGCTCGCGGGGCGCTCGACGGTGTTCGTCGGGCACTCCGGCGTCGGCAAGTCGACGCTCGTCAACGCGCTCGTGCCCGGGGCCGACCGCGCGACCGGGCACGTCAACCTCGTCACGGGGCGCGGCCGGCACACGTCGAGCTCGACGGTGTCGCTGCGCTACGTCGGGCCGGGCGGTCGCGGCTGGGTGATCGACACGCCGGGCGTGCGCTCGTTCGGGCTCGGGCACGTCGACCCCGCCAGCATCCTGCGCGCGTTCACCGACCTCGACGCGGTCGCCGAGGAGTGCCCGCGCGGCTGCACGCACCTGGCCGACGCCCCCGACTGCGCGATCGTGGAGGCGGTGGCGGAGGGCCGCCTGGGCCCGACCGGCCCCGCACGGCTGGACTCCCTGCAGCGGCTGCTCTCCACCTTCGCCGGGTGACCCCCTCCTCCCCCCACTCCC
>JASGDZ010000089.1:0-21471 GCA_047606835.1 Microbacterium sp.
GCCCTCGGGCGCGCGAGCCCGCAGGCCCTCCAGCGCCCACAGCACGCGGTCCGCAGCCGTCGCTTCGGCGGCGGCAGCGGGTGCGGGGGCATCGGGTGCGGCCTGCGCCTGCAGCGCGGCAACCGCCCGTTCCAGTGCGCTCAACCGCGAGTCGAGATCGTCCTCCGCCGTCATACCTACGACTATACGTTAGAACGTATTTATACCGATGGTGATCCAGGGCCTTCCGAGACTCGGTGTCTGTGCGAGGCCCACGTCACACTGAGACAGGCCGCTGCGCGACAAACCCTTCGGCGTCTCGCGCGCAACGAGCTGTCTCAGCCGGCTGTCGTGACCGGCGCGACTTCATCGGCCCAGACGCGTCGAGCCCGGCCGGAAGCATCCGCTCCGGCCGGGCTCGGGCTGGCCTCCTCCTAGAAGTCGAAGTCGCCGATGTTGTCCTTGTCGAACACGTACGGGTCGCCGAGGAGCACGGTGCTGTCGGCGCCGACCGTGTAGTCGCCGAGCGTGCCGGCGGTGAACGTGTCGCCCTCCGCGCCCGTGATCTCGCCCGTGATGAGCGCGGCTGCGGCGTACGCGGCGAGGTAGCCGAGGTCCTCGGGGTTCCACAGGGCGAACGCGGTGACGGTGCCGTCCTCCACGTACTCGCGCATCTGGTTCGGCGTGCCGAGCCCGGTCAGTGCGACCTTGCCCTTGTAGTCCGACGTCGACAGGTAGCGCGCGGCCGCCGCGATGCCGACCGTGGTGGGGGAGATGATGCCCTTGAGGTCGGGGTGCGACTGAAGCAGCGACGCCGTCTTGTCGAACGACGTCTGGTCGTCGTCGTCGCCGTAGACGACGTCGACGAGCGTGATGTCCGGGTGGTCGGAGGCCAGCAGCGCCTCCATCTTCTCGATCCACGCGTTCTGGTTCGTCGCGTTCGCCGAGGCGGACAGGATGGCGATCTCGCCGGCGTCGCCGATCTGCTCGGCGATCAGGTCGACCTGCACCTTGGCGATGCCGTCGGCCGTGGCCTGGTTGATGAACAGGTCGCGGCAGTCGGCGTTCGTGTCGGAGTCGAAGGTGACGACCTTCACGCCGGCGTCGCGGGCCTCGTTCAGGGCGTCGCAGATCGCCTTGGGGTCGTTCGCCGACACGACGAGCGCGCCGACGCCCTGCTGGGTGGCCGTGTTGATGTACGAGACCTGTCCGTCCGGGGTGGCCTCCGCGGGCCCGACCTCCGCGAAGGTGCCGCCGAGCTCCTCGACCGCCGTCGTGCCGCCCTTGCTCGACGTGTCGAAGTAGGGGTTGCCGAGGTTCTTCGGGATGAAGGTGATCGCCAGGTTGTCGGACTCGGCGGTTGCGCCGGTCGAGGTCTCGCCGCTGCCGGTGTCGGCGCAGCCGGCGAGCGCGAGCGCCGCCGTGACGGCGATCGCGGCGGCCGCCGCGACGCGCTTGCGTGCAAACGTCATTGTTCTGTTCCTTTCGTGGGTTCCGCCCCGGCGGCTGCCGGTGGCGGGAAGCCGCCTCACGGTGCTGTGGAGGCTGCGACGCGGGGAGGGATGTCGGGTCTGTGCCGCAGCCGCTGCAGCCAGGTCAGCAGGCTCGCGGCGACGACGGAGAGCACGAGGAGCCCGCCGGTGATGATGTTGATGACGTCGGACGTGACGTTCGCCAGACGCAGCGCGCTGGAGAGCACGCCGATGAGCAGCACCGCCGCCACCACGCCGTGGAGCTGCCCGCGGCCGCCGAACACCGACACGCCGCCGAGCACGACCGCGGCGATCACCTGGAGCTCGAGGCCCGTCGCGTTGTCGCCGCGGGCGTTCCCGAACCGCAGCGTGTAGAAGATGCCCGCGAACGCGGAGACGAGCCCGGCCAGCACGAAGAGCACGAACTTCGTGCGCTCGACGTGCACGCCCGAGAAGCGGGCGGCGTCCTTGGAGAGCCCGATCGCGTAGATGCCGCGACCGAAGGGGGTGAAGTGCAGCAGCACGACGAAGATCGCGAGCAGGAAGAGGAAGGGGACGCAGATGTACGGGATCGTGGTCCCGGCGATCTTCGCCTTCGCGAGGGCCGTCCACAGCTCGGGGAAGTCGGTCACGGCGGTGGTGCCGAGAAGACCGACCGCGAGGCCGCGGAACAGCGCGAGGGTTCCGATGGTCACCGCGAGCGACGGCAGTCCGACCACGGTCACGAGGAAGCCGTTGACGGCGCCGCCGACGATCCCTGTGGCGAGGGCGGCCAGCGCCGCGAGCTCGAACGGCGCTCCCGCGGCGACCAGCACGCCGGTCACGACGCTGGAGAGCCCGACCATGCTGCCCACGGAGAGGTCGATCTCGCCCGTGATCATGACCAGTGTCATCGGAAGGGCGATGAGCAGGATCGGGGCGACGTCCAGGAGCAGGTAGTTGAGCGTGATCGGCTGCCCGAACCCGCGCACCGCGACGGTGGCGACGAGCACGACGACGACCAGCAGCGCGACGATCGCGAACTCGCGGTTGACCAGGATGCGCCGCCACAGCGGACGGTCGTAGTCGCGGATGACGCGGGCGGCCGCGGTCATGATTCGTCCCTCGCCTCGATGAGCCGGCGTCTCTGCCGCACCGCGAGCACGCGGTCGAGCACGATCGCCCCGATGATGAGCACGCCGACGACGGCCCGCTGCCAGAAGTCCGGGATGCCGAGGATGGGCAGCGCCCGGTTGATCGTCATGAGCAGCACGGCGCCGATCGCCGCGCCCCACACGGAGCCCACGCCGCCGGTGATGGCGACGCCGCCGATGACGGCCGCGCCGACGGCATCCAGTTCCCAGCCGGCGCCCGCCTGCGAGCTGACCGACCCGTACCGCGCCGCATAGAAGACGCCCGCCAGTCCCGCGAGGGCGCCGGAGAGGACGAAGGCGGCGAGGATGCGGCGCGTGACCCGCAGGCCGTAGAGCTGGGCCGCGGCGGGGTCGGAGCCGATCGCGTAGAGCTCGCGGCCCCCGCGCGTGTTGCGCAGGTACCAGGCGGCGACGGCCAGGACGACGATCGCGATGATCGCGAGGATCGGGATCCACAGGATCGAGCCGGTGCCGAGGGCGAGGAAGTCCTTGGGCATGTCCGACGCGTTCACGCGGTTGCTCCCGGCCCACACGACGTTGATCCCGCGGTACGCGTACAGCGTGCCGAGCGTGATGACCATCGCCGGCACGCGGGCGAACGCGACCAGCGCGCCGTTGACGAGCCCGAGCACCGCGCCGAGGAGCACGGCGAGCACGGTGACGGCGACGATCGGGATACCAGGGATGTCGATGAACAGCCGGCCGGTCAGGTAGGCGGTGAGCCCCATGACCGAGCCGACCGACAGGTCGACGTTGCGCGTGATGATCACGATCGCCTGCCCGACCGCCACGAGCACGAGGATCGACGGGGTCAGCAGCAGGTCGCGCCAGCCGTCGGGGCTGAACAGGAACGCGGGGTTCTTGACCGTCGCGGCCGCGACGACGAGCACGAGCGCGACCAGGATGCCGAACTCGCGGGCGCGGCCGACGGCGCCGAGCGTCCTGGTCAGCTGCGAGGCGGGGATGGCGGTGGTCACGAGTGCTGCTCCGAAGCGTGGGTGGCCGCGAACATGACGTTCTCGCTGGTGGCCTGCGAACGGTCGATCTCCGCGGTGATGCGCCCCTCCCTCATCACGAGGATGCGGTCGGCCATGCCGAGCACTTCGGGCAGCTCCGACGAGATCATGAGGATCCCCATGCCCTCGCCGGCGAGCTGCGAGAGCAGACGGTGCACCTCCGACTTCGTGCCGACGTCGATTCCGCGCGTGGGCTCGTCGATGATGAGCACCCGGGGGTCGGTGGCCAGCCACTTCGCCAGCACGACCTTCTGCTGGTTTCCGCCCGACAGCGTCGAGGCGACGGTGTCCAGCGCGTGGGTCTTGACCTCGAGGCGGCTCGCCCACTCCCTCGCGGCCCGGTTCTCCACGCCCGACGTGATCAGGCCGAGCCTCGCCAGCTGACGGCGGATGCCGAGCGTGATGTTGCGCCCCACGGCGGACTCGATGACGAGTCCCTGCCTGCGGCGGTCCTCCGGCACGAGAGCGAGTCCGGCCCGCATGGCTTCGGTGGGGCTGCTGCGGGGGACGGGCTTCCCGTGCAGCCGGACGCTGCCCTCCCGGTACGCGTCCACTCCGAAGACGGCCCGGGCGACCTCGCTGCGGCCCGCGCCGACCAGGCCGGCGAGGGCGACGATCTCGCCCGATCGCACGGTGAACGTGATGTCGTGGAACACCCCGGGGCTCGTGAGCCCGCTGACCTCGAGCAGCGGATCGCCGATCGGCACCCGCTGCTTGGGGAAGAGCTCGGTGACGTCGCGGCCGACCATCTGCCGCACGAGCTCGTCGACGGTGGTGTCGGCGATCGCCGTGGTCGCGACGTAGGCGCCGTCGCGCATCACGGTGACGGTGTCGCAGAGGGCGAACACCTCGTCGAAGCGATGCGAGATGAAAAGCACCGCGCGTCCCTCGTCGCGCAGGCTCCTCGCCACGGCGAAGAGCCGCTCCACCTCCACGCCGCTGAGGGCGGCGGTCGGCTCGTCCATCACCAGGACGCGCGCGTCGAGCGAGATGGCCTTGGCGATCTCGATGAGCTGCTGGTCGGCGATGGACAGGCCCTCGGTGACCCGGTCGGGGTCGAGGGCGACGCCCAGGCGCGTGAAGATCCGCTCGGTCTCGTGGCGCATCGCCCTGCGGTCGATGCGCCCGACGCGGTTCACCGGCTGCCGGCCCATGAAGATGTTCTCGGTGACCGACAGGTCGGGGAACAGCGTCGGCTCCTGGTAGATGACCGCGATGCCGGCGGCCTTCGACTGCGCCGTGCTGGAGAAGTCGACCGACTGCCCGTCGAGGAGGAACTCGCCCGAGTCGCGACGGTAGAGCCCCGCCATGATCTTCACCAGCGTGGACTTGCCTGCGCCGTTCTCTCCGATCAGCGCGTGGATCGACCCGCGCCGCAGCACCAGGCTGCCGGAGCGGAGGGCGATGACGGGGCCGAACGACTTGACGACGCGCTGCAGCTCGAGCGCCGCAGCCGGCGGGGTGTCGGCTTCGTGGGCCACAGCCGTCCTCCTCGTCGAGGTGAAATGATTCTGAATCGATTCAGGTCTGTTTCAAGATACTGTATGACCACGCACGTCAGGTCAAGTCGCCGTCGGACATTGATCGAATCGTGATCGAGCGAAGGGTGGGCGGGGTGTCGGTGAGCATTCGAGACGTCGCGGAGCGCGCCGGCGTCTCCGTGGGCACCGTCTCCAACGTGCTCAACCGCCCCGGCGAGGTCTCGGCCGAATCCGTGGGCAGGGTGCAGCGCGCGATCGAGGACCTGGGCTACGTGCGCAACGACGCGGCGCGCAAGCTGCGCGCCGGCATCAGCACGACGGTCGGGTTCGTCGTGCTCGACGGCCAGAACCCGTTCTACAACGACGTCGTGCGCGGCGCGGAGGACGAGGCCACCAGGCACGGCATGGCGATCCTCTACGGCAACACCGACGAGGACCCGTCGCGTGAGAGGCTCTACCTCGACCTGTTCCAGGAGCAGCAGGTGCGGGGGCTCCTCATCGCGCCCTACGGCGACGTCACGGCCCGCCTCCAGCGGCTTCGGGCCAGCGGCATCGCCGCCGTGCTCGTCGACCGCTTCAGCGGCGACGGCACGTTCTCGTCGGTCTCCGTCGACAGCGTCGCCGGCGGTCGGCTCGCGGTGGAGCACCTCATCGAGACCGGCCGCCGGCGCATCGCCTTCGTCGGCGGGCCGTTCGACATGCGCCAGGTGCACGACAGGCTCGCCGGCGCCCGCGCGGCGGCCGAGAACGCCGCGCACCATGTCGACCTGGAGGTGGTGGCCACGACGGCGATGACGGTCGCGGACGGAGTGGATGCCGGCGCGCGCATCCTGACCCGTCCGCGTCGCGACCGGCCTGATGCCCTGTTCGCGGCGAACGACCTCATCGCTCTGGGACTGCTCCAGTCGCTCGTGGCCGGTGGCAGGCTCCTGGTGCCCGATGAGATCGCGATCGTCGGCTTCGACGACATCCCCTTCGCGGCGGCCGCCGCCGTTCCGCTCTCGTCGATCCGGCAGCCCAGCCGCATCATCGGGCGCACGGCGATGCGCATCGTGCTGGAGGAGGCCGCCGACCCCGACAGCATCCCGCGTCAGACCGTCTTCCCGCCCGAGCTCGTCGTGCGGCGCTCCACCTCGGGATGAGGCCGGCGGGCCGATGTCCCCGCCCTGCCTCAGAATGGACGCATGCCGGCTGTCGCCACGGTCCTCGAACTCGTCCTGCTCGCCGAGCGCGACGCGGCGTGGCGGCTGCTGCGCGCCGACAGCGCGCCGGTGATCGCGGGACTGCTCGGCACGCATCTCGGCGGCGACGAGCGTCGCGTCGACGCGGAGGAGCTCTACGAACGGCTGGACGCCGATCTCGAGCGCCTCCGTGCTCAGGGAATGGCCCTGCCGCTGAACGCGAAAGGGTACTGCGCGCAGTGGCGCACCGCGGGGTTCCTGGTGCGGCGTCCCTCCTCCGAGGTGCGCGGCGAGACGCTGGAGCTCTCGCCGGACGCGATCGTGGGCATCCGCTTCCTGCAGGGGCGTGCCACCCCGCGCTCCAGTGTGACGGAGTCGCGGCTCGCGAGCCTGGCCGCTCAGGTGCGCCGACTGGCCATCGACACCGACCCCGACGCGAGCGTGCGGATCGCGCTCCTGGAGGAGGAGATCGAGCAGATCGAGCGGCGCATCGAGAGTCTGCGCTCGGGCGACGAGGCCGCGATCGACGCCGATCGCGCCGTGGAGCGGGCGCGCGACGTCCTCGCGCAGGCGGCGGACGTGCCCGACGACTTCGCCCGCGTACGGGCGGAGTTCGAGTCGCTCAACGCGTCGCTGCGGGCCAAGATCGTCGAGTCCGACGTCTCGCAGGCGGCCGTGGTCGACGAGGTGTTCCGCGGCATCGACCACATCGCCGAGTCCGATGCGGGTCGAAGCTTCGCCGCGTTCGCGCAGCTCGTGCTCGACCCCGCGCTGGGAGCCGCGTTCGAATCCGACATCCGCCGCATCCTGGATCGATCCTTCGCCCGCGACCTCACCGTCGACGAGCGGCGCGCCCTGCGCGGGTTCCTGACCACGCTCAAGGGGCGAAGCGCGGAGATCCACGACGTCATCACGATGTTCGCGCGGGCGCTGCGGCGCTACGTGCAGTCCCAGGACTACCAGCGCGACCGTGTCCTGCGCGCGCTCCTTCGCGAGGCGCAGCACGCCGGCGTCGTGGCTGCGCCGCACACCCGGCCCTGGTCGGTGACCTCGCTGACCCTCGACTTGTCGGCGGTGCCGTTCTCGAGTGTCGGCGCTGTCGAGACCTACGATCCTTCCGAGTTCGCCGCGACGGGCGAGCTGGTCGAGCACGAGGCGGCGGTCGCGAGCCTCGAAGAGCTGCGGGCGCTGGCTCGCGAGACCGAGATCGACTTCGACGAGCTGACGCGCAACGTCAACGACGTGCTCTCCGGTCTCACGTCGTGCACGGTCGCCGACGTGCTCGCCCGGCATCCGGCGACCCAGGGGGTGGGCAGCGTGATCGGACTGCTCGCGATCGCGGCGGAGCAGGGCACGGTGGACGACGAGCCCGAGGTGCTCGAATGGGAGGGGTTCGACGGCGTGCGGCGCGAAGCGGTGGTCGCCGCGCATCGGTTCACGGGGGTGGTGGTGTGACAGACGCGCAGACGGATGCCGAGAGCGAGGTCGCGACGGGGCTCTGGCGCGGAGACACCGGCGAGCTGCCCGATCGCACGCGTCGCGTGCTGCTGCGTCTGGTGCGGGGTCCGTACCTATCCGGAGCCCGCGAGGCGCAGCAGTGGGCGGTGCTCCTGGCCGACGAGGCCGTCATCCGCTCGCGGCTCGCGGACCTCTTCCTGGAACTGGTGGTCGATCGCGACAACGAGTTCGCGTTCGTGCGCAACGCGCCCGCCGACGACGCCCCGAGCGCGGTGCGGTCGGAGGCCCTGACCTTCCTCGACACCGCGATGCTGCTCGTGCTGCGCCAGACGCTGCTGAGCGAGGAGGGGCGGGGCCGCGTGATCGTCGGGCAGGCAGAGGTGTTCGAACAGCTCGCCGTGTACCGCACCAGCGACCGCGACGAGAAGGACTTCGCGAGTCGGCTCAACGCGTCGTGGAACAAGATGCAGAACAAGCTGCGCGTGCTCCACGCGGTCGGCGACGACCGCGCCGAGATCTCACCGGTCATCCGCCTCATCGTCGACGCCGACGAGGTGCGCGCGATCACCGAGGAGTACCGGCGGATCGCGCAGGGCGGGCGCGGGGCGGGCGATGCGGATGAGACGGATGGCGAGGACGACGCCGAATGACGATGCTGAGCTTTCCCACCGACGACGAGCCCGAGATCGATCCGGGTCGACCGGGGCAGTGGCGCCTCGCGTACATCGAGCTGGTGAACTGGGGCACGTTCTCGGGTCACGTCGCGATCGACGTCGCGCGCGAGGGGCACCTGTTCACCGGCGCCTCCGGCTCGGGCAAGTCGTCGTTGCTCGACGCGATCGCCGCGGTCGTCACCCCGGACCGCTGGCTGCGGCTCAACGCCGCCGCGCAGGACGCCGCCTCCCGCCAGAGCGACCGCACCCTGATGAGCTACGTGCGCGGCGCGTGGAGCAAGGAGGCCGACGAGACCGCCGATCGGGCCACGACGACCTATCTGCGTCCGAAGGCGACGTGGAGCGGCATCCTGTTGCGTTACGACGATCTGCGCGACGAGCCGGTGACGCTCGTGCGCGTCTTCCACGCGCCCGGCACCCGCACCGAGACGACCGCGCTGAAGGACGCCCGGCTGTTCGTGCGCGGCGCGCTCGGGCTGCTCGCGCTCAAGCCGCACGTCGAGGGCGGCATCGACGCGCGACGCATGTCGGCCGCGCTTCCCGAGGCTCTCATCACGACGGGCGGGCGCCACGGCCGCTTCCACGAGCGCGTGGTGCGACAGTTCGGGTTTCGTGCCGACACCACGCTGCAGCTGCTGCACAAGACCCAGTCCGCCAAGAACCTCGGCACGCTCGACGCGCTGTTTCGCGGGTTCATGCTCGAGCAGCCGGGAACGTTCGCGCGCGCCGACACGGCGGTCGAGCAGTTCACCGAGCTCGAGGCCGCGCACGCGCACGTCGTCGACCTGCGCAAGCAGGCCGACGCACTGCGTCGGGTCGACGACGCGATCACGGCGTTCGACCGCGCCGGCGCGGAGATGGCGGCGGCGTCCGGCCTCCACGACGCCGTCGAGCCGTTCACGGCAGCTCTCAAGCTTCGGCTGGCCAAGGATGCCGTCGGCCCCGCGCGCGCCGGGCTCGCCCGCGCAGAGGGCGCGCTCGGCGAGGCGGCTCGCGAGCAGAAGCTCGCCGCCGAAGCGCTCGAGACCGCGAGGCTGCGGGTGCGCGACGAGGGCGGTGCGCGCGTCGAGCTGCTTCAGGAGCGCATCGCGGCCTCCGAGCGCGACCAAGCCGCGGCGGAACGGGAACGCTCGCTTCTCGCCGGCGAGCTCGCGCGCATCGGCGCGCCCCCGCCCGGCACCTCCGCGGAGTTCGCGGAGCTCATGTCGGCCGCGGCGACGGAGTCGGGCCGCGAGGTCGCCGCCGTCTCGTACGAGGTGCGCGACGCCGCCAGCGCGGCGCGCAGGGCTCTGGACGACGTGGACAAGCAGCTCCAGGCGCTGCGCGATCACCGCAGCAGCATCGACCCGAAGCTGCTGGGCGCGCGGCGCTTCCTGGCGTCCGCGCTGGCGCTGCCCGAGGCCGCCATGCCGTTCGCGGGCGAGCTGATCTCGGTGCGGCCCGACCACGCCGCGTGGCGTGGCGCGATCGAGCGCGTGCTGTCGCCGCTGGCGACGACGCTGCTCGTGCGCGACGAGCACCTCGCCGCGGCGCGCAGAGCGGCCGAGTCCCGCACGCTCGGCGTGCGTCTGGTCGTCGAAGCCGTGCCCGACGCCGTCGACGAGCCGCGACGGCCTCGGGATCCGCGGTCGCTGGCGCACCGCGTGGCGGTTGCGGAGGGCGGCTTCGCCGCGTTTCTGCGGCGTCGTATCGCGACCGAGTACGACTACGCGTGCGTCGCCCACCCCGACGAGCTCGACGACGTCGAACGCGGGGTCACGGTCGGCGGACTCGTCAAGCGCTCCGCCCGCCGCTACGAGAAGGACGACCGCTCCGACGTGGGCGATGCGACCAGGTGGATGCTCGGCGGAGACACCGAGGCGCGGCTGAACGCGCTCCTGGAGCGGCGTCTTCTCGCCGAGGCGCGGGTCGCCGAGACGAAGGAGGCAGACCGACGCGCCGACGCCGAGCGCGAAGCCGCGATGGTCCGCCGAGACGTCTTCCGGCGGATCGCGAGCCTCACGTGGGAGCGCGTCGATGTCGTCTCGGCGGCCGCGGTGACGGCGTCGCGACGCACGGAGCTGCACGCCCTCACGTCGGAGTCGGCGAGTCTGCGCGACGCGCAGGACGTGGCCGAGCGAGCGGCCGCGCGCCTGGCGGAGGCCGCGAAGCGGCACGAGAAGGCGCTCGGCGCCGAGGCGATCGCGCGCGATGCGCTCACGCGCGTCACGACGCAGATCGCCGAGCTCGAGTCCGCGGCGGTCGCCCCGCCCGGTGAGGCGGAGGCGCTCACGCTGGAGGCTCGCTTCCGGGCCGAGAAGCGCTCGCTCACGCTGGAGAGCGTCGATGCCGTCGCGCGATCGGTGCAGTCGGCGCTGTCCAGGCAGAAGGATGCGGCGGCGCGCCGTGCCGCCGATGCCGAGGCCGACTTCGCCGGGCGCGCCGCGGAGTTCCGCCACGCGTGGCCCGCGGCAGCGGCGGAGCTGACCGGCGAGATCGGCGACCGATACGGATACCGCGAGCTGCGCGAGGGAATCGTGGCGAGGGGACTGCCCGCGAAGGAGGGCGAGTTTCGCCGGCTCCTGCGCGAGCGGTCTCAGGATGTCGTGGCGCACCTGCTCAGCGACCTGCGCGACGCGCCCGGCCTGATTCGGGAGCGTATCCTGCCGGTCAACGCGTCGCTCGGCCGTTCGCCGTTCGAGGGCGTCGACCGGTTCCTCGAGATCGACGTGAAGACGACGCGCTCGCCCGAGGTCGGGGAGTTCCTCACCGACCTGCGTCGCATCGTCGAGGGCAACTGGGCAGACGAGTCCGCGTCGGGCGCCGAGCAGCGGTTCGCGGTGCTCAGACGCGTCATCGGCAGGCTCGGCTCGAAGGATCGCGTGGATGCGGAGTGGCGTTCCCGCGTGCTCGACACGCGGCTCCACGTGAGCTTCCTCGCCCGCGAGAAGGATGCCGCCGGCCGCGTCGTGCGCGTCTACGACTCGGCCGAGGGGCTCTCCGGCGGTCAGCGGCAGAAGCTCGTGATCTTCTGCCTGGCTGCGGCGCTGCGCTACCAGCTCACCGAAGAGGAGGACGACGTGCCGCGCTTCGGCTCGATCGTGCTCGACGAGGCGTTCGACAAGGCCGACAGCAGATACACCCGCAACGCGATGGACGTGTTCCGCGACTTCGGGTTCCACATGATCCTCGCCACACCGCAGAAGCTGCTGCAGACGCTCGAGCCCTACGTCGGCGCGATCACGTCGGTGTCGAACCCCGAGCGCAACGCGTCGCGGCTGGCGAACGTGGTCTTCGCGGTGAGCGAGGCCGACGCCGTCGCCGCGTCGCGCGCGGAGTCGCGGGCGTGACTACGCCGGTCACCGTCGCGCAATTGCGTGCCCGGGCGAAGAGACTGTTCGACCGGGACGCCCGGGAGTGGGCCGCGGCGGACGACCGCTCAGCCGTCATCGACGTGCCGTTGCATCCACCCACCGAGCGCACGGCGCTCGGCGACCTCGAGGCCGCCCGGGCGTGGGTCGCGCAGTGGCAGGAGGCCGGCGTCGACGCGGACCTCGAGATCACGTGGGTCACCCGCACGTGGTCGCGGGTCGGATCGCAGGTCGTCCCCGAGCGCGCCGCCGTGCGCGGTGCGGAGGCGATCGCGCGGGTCGCCGGCGAGTCCGCCGCGTGGCGGGTCCTCGCGGAGCGGATGGACGCCCTTCGCAGCGCGGCGGGGGCCGGCGGTGCCGTGCAGGCCGCGCTGCGCGCGCAGGCACGGGTGATCGCGGCGCTCGATCCGGCCGACTTCGGCCGCCTGCTCGACGTGCTCGCGTGGCTGGGCGAGCACCCGGCATCCGGCCGGCTGATCCGCGAGCTGCCGATTCGGGGCATCCACACGAAGTGGCTCGAGTCGCACCGCGGACTCGTCGAGACTCTGCACCGGGCGGGAACCGGCGCGGCGGGTCTCGGACTGACAGAGCCCTCTCCGTTGGTGCGGGTGCGGGCGCTCGACCCCGCACTGTCGTGGGGTGGACTCGCCGACGTGTCGGCGCCCGTGCGCGACCTCGCCGCGCTCTCGATCCGTCCCGGACGGATCTACGTGTTCGAGAACCTCGCGACCGTGCTCGCGATGCCGTTCGTCGCGGGCGGGATCGCGATCCACGGCGGCGGTCACCGCGTCGACCTGGTCGCGCGCCTCCCGTGGGCGCAGCAGGTCACGTACTGGGGCGACCTCGACTCCCACGGATTCGCGATCCTGAATCGGCTGCGCGCCGGGGGAGTGGACGCGACATCCGTGCTGATGGATGCGCAGACCCTGCTCGCCCACCGCGATCTGTGGGGCGACGACCCCGCGCCGAACACCGGCGTCTTCGCGCTGCTCACCCCGCAGGAGAAGGCCACTGTGCAGCTGCTCAGCGCTGAGGGCAACGTCCGGCTCGAGCAGGAGCGCATCCCGTGGGACTACGCCCGCGCGCGGCTGGGGGTGTGAGCGCGGCGTCGAGGTCGAACGGTAGCACCCGCCCCTCGTACTCTTCGGAGATCATGAGGTCGGGGGCGTCCTGCGGCTCGATGCGTCTGCGCCCCGGTGGCAGGACGGCGATTCCCCTGCCGAACTCGTCACGCCACGCTACCCGCGCCGGCGCGACCGGTGGCGCGCGAAGGCGGCGATCTGTGCACGGCGCTCGATCGGAGGGCCCTGTGCAGGGCGACCGCCCAGGCGCGCCGGCGACCGCCCTGGTACAGTCTCCCTGTCCCCGGCGCCAGGCCGACCGGGCACGAGACTTCCTAAGGATGCCGACGCCAGGCCGGTCGGCGCTACTCCTGCGGAGGACCCATGAGCATCTCCATCGACCGCGCTCGCATCGCCGAGCTGACCGCCCGCGAGGCCGCACGGCTCGACGAGCGCACCCGCGCATCGCGCGACCTGTACGAGCGCGCACGCGTGCACCTTTCCGGCGGCGTGGCGTCGTCGTACCAGCTGCGCGACCCGTGGCCCATCTACATCGGCAAGGGCTCCGGTCCGAAGGTGTGGGATGTCGACGGCAACGAGATGTGGGACTTCCACAACGGCTTCGGCTCGATGGTGCAGGGGCACGCGCATCCCGCGATCGGCGCCGCGATCGCGGCGCGCTACCCGCAGGGCACGCACTTCGGCTGCCCCACGAAGGACGACGTGGTCGTCGCCGACGAGCTCGCCCGCCGGTTCGGCCTGCCCAAGTGGCGCTACACGAACTCCGGGTCGGAGGCGACGATGGACGCCATCCGCATCGCGCGCGCCCTCACCGGCCGCGACACCGTCATGAAGATCTTCGGCTCGTACCACGGGCACCACGACACCGTCATGGTGTCGATCGGCGTCGCCTACGACCGCATCGGCGATCGCGAGGACCTCGCGTCGCTGCCGTACGGCGCCGGCATCCCGCAGTCCGTCGTCGACATGACGGTCGCGGTGCCGTTCAACGACGCGGGCGCGATGGAGCGGCGCATCGAGCGGCTGACGGCACAGGGCCGCAAGCCCGCGTGCGTCATCATGGAGGCCGCCATGATGAACCTCGGCGTCGTGCTGCCCGAGCCGGGCTACCTCCAGGCGGTGCGCGACCTCACCCGCAAGCACGGCATCGTGCTCATCTTCGACGAGGTCAAGACGGGCCTGTGCATCGCGCCGGGAGGCGCGACCGGCAAGTACGGCGTGACGCCCGACATGGTCACCCTCGCCAAGGCGCTCGGCGGCGGCCTGCCCTCGGGCGCGATCGGCGGCACCGAAGAGGTCATGGCGGTCGTCGAGGACGGCTCGGTCTACCAGGTGGGCACGTACAACGGGAACCCGCTGACGATGGCGGCGGCGCGCGCCTCGCTCGAAGAGGTGCTCACGCCCGACGCCTACGCGCACCTCGACCACCTCAACGACCGCATCGTGAACGGCTGCCAGGCCGTCGTCGACCGCTACGACCTTCCGGGCTACGCGCTGGGGATCGGCTCGAAGGGGTGCGTGACGTTCTCGACGAGCAAGGTCGTCGACTACGAGTCGTTCAAGGAGAACCAGGATGCCGAGCTCGCCGACCTGGCGTGGCTGTTCAACCTCAACCGCGGCATCTTCATGACGCCCGGTCGCGAGGAGGAGTGGACGCTCTCGGTGACCCACACCGACGAGTCCATCGACGCCTACGTCGCCGTGTTCGAGGAGCTCGCCGCGGAGCTGACGGCCTGACCGCCAGCCTCAGAATCCACTGAGCATCGCGATGCAGGGCCCGATGACGATGAGGAACGTCGCGGCCGCGACGATCAGGATGCCGGTGGCGGCGCCGCGCGTCTTCCGGAAGAACATCATCGCGATCGCCGCGACGGCGACGAGGGCGAACGGCCACAGCAGTCCCCACACGCCGACGAAGTCGATGCCGAGCCCGGCGCTCAGGAGCATCAGCACCACCGCGAGCACCTGCAGCCCGACGCCGATCGCGACGCCGATGCCGACCCAGCCGCCGAATCCGATGCCCTGCCGGGGCGGCGGATAACCGAGGTACGGCGGGCCCGGGTAGCCGGGGTACGGCGGGCCCGGGTAGCCGGGGTACGGCGGGCCCGGCTGGCCGGGGTTCGGCGGGCCCGGCTGGCCGGGGTGCGGCGGTCCGGCATCCGCCGCGCCCTCGGCGCGGTCGTCGGCAGGCTCAGGCGTGCTGTTCATGGCGGGCCGTCCTTTCGTGCGCGGATGAGGGTGCGACCGCTGCCGTCGCGGCGAAGCCGCCGCGCGACGCCTTGACGGCGATGCGCGCCAGCAGCAGCGGGACGGTGACCAGGAGGAAGAGCTGCGGGCGGGTGAGTCCGAGCCACGCGACGTCGTTGCCGCGCACGAACTCGACGAAGAACCGGAAGACCCCGTAGGCGGCGACGTAGAGGGTCAGCGTCTCGCCGGCGGCGATCGGCCGGTGCCGCAGCCAGCACCACAGCGCCGCGAAGGCGGCGGCATGGAACACGATCTCGTAGACGAAGCTGGGGTGAAGCGCGACGCCGGCCGGTGCGCCCACCCGCGCCGCGGCCTCGGCATCCAGCACGATCCCCCACTGCGTGCCGGTCGGCGTGCCGGGCTTCTCCGTCAGCAGGCACCCGATGCGTCCGATCGCCATCGCGAGCGCGACGGCCGGGGCGAACAGGTCGCCGGTGCGCAGCGGATAGCGCACGATGCGCTTGGCGACGTGCACGCCGAGCCACGCGCCGACGAGCGCGCTCAGCATCGACGCGTTGCCGTAGGCGAGCTGGTCGACGAGGCTGAGGTTCTTCGTCGGATCGAGGTGCTGCGCCCAGGTGCCGAGCCGTGACAGCAGCGCCGCGCCGACGAGGGCGCCGAGCACGATGTACGCGATGCGAGGGTCCGACACGCCCCGCCGTCGCTTCTCGACGAGGAACACGATGCCCGCCGCCGCCAGGCCGAGCGCCACGAAGACCGAGTGGGTGCCCAGCGGCGCAAGCCAGGGGGCGAGGTCGTGCAGCGTCGGGAACACGGCTCACCTCCAGATCGAGGCCCAGAGCATGACCCAGAACGGGATCGCGGCGACGGCCAGCACGGCGATCGCCCACAGGTAGACGAGCACGTTGCGGGTGTCGCCGAGGATGCAGCGCGAGCGCAGCAGACCCGCGCGGCGCGCCCTGGCGTACCCGGCGATCGCGACGCCGGCGAACCCGAGCACGGCGATCGGCCCGAGCAGGCACGCGATGACCGCGACCGTCGTGTAGACGCACAGCCGCAGCGGATCGTCCTTCGACACACGCCCTTCGGGCGCACTCAGGAACCGCGCCGCGGGCGGCGGATCGCCGACCGAGGCATCCCTCCGGTTCAGCCCGCTGAAGTCGAGCTCGTCCATGCCGTCACCGCTCGCTCACGACGTCACCGTCAGCGGCAGCTCGCGCCGACCGGTCACGGTCGACAGCTTCCGGCGCGCGAGCGGCGCCCACGCCTGCACGGCGCAGAACGGGGCGCACTGGTGCGCGTCGGTGGTCTCGTTCACCGTCGCGACGTGCACGCAGCACTGCGTGAGGCGCTCCTCGATCATGGTGTTGATGTCCATGAACGGCTTGACGGTGATGCGCTTGACGCGCTCGCCGAGGAACTGTCGCAGCCGTTTGTGCTGACCGGGCAGGGCCGCGGTGGCGAGCTTCGTGAGGGTGCCGATGCCGAGGTCGCAGCCGGTGCAGATGTCTTTCCAGAGCGAACCGATCGACGGATGCGACAGCGACGACTGCTCGCTGAGCAGGTCGAGGAGCGACTGCTTCACGCTGTCTTTGAGCGCCCGGTTGATGTCGCTGTCGGCGATGCGGTTCGCGATGAGGTCGGGATTGAGGTCGAGGAACTCCTTGAGCCGGTCGTGGCCGACGAGCGCAGTGAGCGAGCTCCAGGCTCCGGAGTCGTCCTGCAGCAGGTAGCCGACCGAGCAGCAGTGCGGATGGCTGCACGGCAGCGCGGTGAGGTCGCGCCATGTGACCTCGCCGTCGGTCTGCGGCGCCAGCCGGGCGAGCACGCCGGTATGGGTGAGCCGGTCCTCCGGATCGATGCCCGCCGATCGGCCCGACCCGAACACGGGCTGGATCGTCACGCCGCCGACGTAGGGCGTGTGCATCGCGCGGCGGATGACGGCCCCGATCTCGTTGTCGTTGACCCCGAGCGCAGCGGTCATCGTGAGGGTCGTGAACACGCCGGCATCCGACAGCCGCTCGAGTGCGCGCTCCTTGAAGCGGCGGATGTCGGCGCCACGGTGGTAGGCGGAGGCTGTGGCGCTCTCGCCGTCGTACTGCAGGTAGATCTCGACGCGCTCGCGGTGGCGCCCGAGGGTCTCGACGAACGCGTCGTCCTGCGAGATGCGCAGGCCGTTCGAGTTGATGAGGATGCGCACCACCGGCCGGGTCACGAGGTGCTCCAGCAGCTGCTCGAGCCACGGGTACAGCGTCGGCTCGCCGCCGGAGAGCATGAGCACGTCGATGCGGCCATTCTCCTTCTCCAGCCGCGCGTCGACGGACGCGAGCACCTCGGCCAGCGGCGCGACGGCGGATGCGGCGGGGCTCGACTCGGCGAAGCACGTGGGGCAGCGCAGGTTGCAGTGGTCGGTGATGTCCTGCAGCAGGATGCAGGTGTGCTGCGTCTGCATCTGCGGCAGCCCGTCCTCGTAGGCCGAGGGGACGGGCTTGAAGTTGCCCGCGGTGTCGGGGCCGTGCACCTTCGTCGGCGCCGTCCACTGCTCCAGGTACGTGAGGATCTCGGCGGACTCGTCGTAGAGGGTGGAGATCAGGCCGTGGTCGGGGCAGCCGCGTTCGAGCCACACCCGCTCGTCGCGCACCGCGAGCCAGCCCGAAAGGCGCCGCACGTCGGCGAGGTCGCGCTCCGGGTCCTCTTCGTGGCACCGCGGGCAGAAGGCGTTGACGTACCGGTGGATGCGGTAGTCGCGCAGCGGCATCCCGGTTCCGGCGGCGGTGCTCACGTCGACCCGCTCACTCGCTCGGTGCGTCGCATGGGGCCACCCTAGCGGGCGGGTGCCGCGCGGCAGTAGGGATGCGCCCGTGGCCGGTGCGCGGTGCGATGAGAGCGCCTCGCAGCGTTCCGCCGACTCTACGCGCTGCTCGCCTGGCTGCTGTCGTCACGCGGATATGCCGTGGGCGACGACCTGCGCGGCGACGACCGGCATCCGAGACGCATTGCCGATTCACCTGTCTGCCGGCGGCTGCGACCCCTAGCATCGTAGGGAGGAGGTGCCGCCGGGCATGGGGAAGACAGCGGATGCCATCGCAGAGGGCATCGCGATCGCCGCCGCTGCTGCGCGTCTCGCCGTGTCGAACCGCATCATCGTCGCGACGATCGGCGAGGGCGCGGCGTTCGACGTCGAGCGCTTCGCGCCGTTCGCCCGCGACACGCTGCTGCATCTGGCCGAGGAGCAGGAGCGCGCGGCCGACCTCATGCAGAAGGAGATCAAGAACGCGCGCGGGCTGCGCGCCGATGCGGCGGGGACGCACGACTACAAGGGTCGCGATGTGCGCAACCTCAAGCGGCGCGAGCGCCAGTACCGGGGCGTCGCCGAGCTGCTGAGGTCGTTCGCCGACGATCCGCTCTCGATCGAGGCGCTCATCGACCAGTCGCGCGACGCGGCCTGGCACGACGTCGAGAAGCACCTGATGCGGCGGCTGTCGGCGGAGGCGTCGCATCCGGAGCACGCCGCCGACTACGCGGCGATGCGCGACGCGCGCATCCAGGCGCTGCAGCGCGTCGACCTCGAACGTCTCGAAGCACACCAGCGCAGGCTGGGGCAGCTGCCCGCCGCGGAGGGCTGACGCTCGCGCGGGCGTCGGCACCGCGATTCGCGGGCTCGTGCGGCGTGGGGTATCCTGGACGCTGGCCTGCGCGCCGGAAGGCACGCGACCAGCCCGCGCTCGTAGCTCAATGGATAGAGCATCTGACTACGGATCAGAAGGTTGGGGGTTCGAGTCCCTTCGAGCGCGCTCCATGAAAACCCCGGCTCAGCCGGGGTTTTCTGTTGTCATGCCCTGTCGCGTGCGCTTCGCTTTCCGGATGAACGGCCGGGGCGTCCGTGGCTCCCGAGCGGTATTCTGGACTGATGAGCGCCTATGTCTCGGCGTTCGAGCTGTTCTCCATCGGTGTGGGACCCTCGAGCTCCCACACCGTCGGACCGATGCGCGCCGCGGTCGACTTCGCGTCGCGGCTGCGCGCAGCGGGCACGCTGTCGCGCGTCGACCGCGTCTCGTGCGTCCTCTACGGATCGCTCGGGGCCACCGGCATCGGGCACGGCACGCCAGACGCGGTCGTCGCGGGTCTGCAGGGTCTCGTTCCGGAGTCCGTCGACCCGGATGCCGTGCGCCGAGCGTGGGCCGACTGGCCCGACGGTCGCGACCTCGCGCTGGCCGGCACGCACCCCGTGCCCTTCGCGAAGGACGACATCGTGTTCGCGCCGCGCACGAGGCTGCCCGGGCATCCGAACGCGATGACGCTGACCGCTTCCGGCGCCGGTGTCGTCGTCGCGGAGGAGACGTACTACTCGATCGGCGGCGGCTTCATCCGGCGCGAGGGAGAGCCGGCACGCGTGGCCTCGCACGCCTTCCCGCTGAGCTTCGACTCCGCCGAGGCGCTGCTCGCCGTGTGCGACGAGCACGGTCTCACGATCGCGGAGGCGGCACGCCGCAACGAGGAGGCGCTGCGCAGCGAAGAGGAGGTCGCGCGCGGGCTCGACGCGATCTGGAGCGCGATGGCCGGATGCGTCGAGGCGGGGCTGCGCGCCGAGGGCACGCTGCCCGGCGTGCTTCGGGTGAGGCGGCGTGCCGCCGGCATCCGCTCGCAGCTCGAGGAGGCCGAGGCGCACGGCGGTCGTGAGTTCCCCGGCGAGTGGCTCGGCGCGTTCGCCCTCGCCGTCAACGAGGAGAACGCGTCGGGCGGCCGGGTCGTCACGGCGCCCACGAACGGCGCCGCGGGCATCGTCCCCGCGGTGGCGATGTACTGGTGGCGGTTCCTCGCCGACTCGGGGCTCGGGGCGGGCAACGCGGTGACGCCGTACGGCGAGCTCGTCGGCAGCGCTCTGTTCGGCTTCGGGGCGACCGGGCCGGCGGAAGGCGACGACCCGCGCGACGAGGCGATCGTCGCGGATGCGAATCGGCGCCGGGGCATCCGCCGATTCCTGCTCACCGCGACCGCGCTGGGCTCGCTCTTCAAGGCCAACGCGTCGATCTCGGGCGCCGAGGGCGGCTGCCAGGCGGAGGTCGGCTCGGCGTGCGCGATGGCGGCGGGCGGACTCACCGCGGTGATGGGCGGCACCAACCGGCAGATCGAGAATGCGGCCGAGATCGCGATGGAGCACCATCTCGGCCTCACGTGCGACCCGGTCGGCGGGCTCGTGCAGATCCCGTGCATCGAGCGCAACGCCATCGCGGCGTCGACCGCGGTGACCGCGGCGCGGCTCGCGCTGCGCGGCGACGGCGCGCACTTCGTCTCGCTGGACGCCGTCGTGGAGACGATGCGCCAGACCGGCATCGACATGTCGCACAAGTACAAGGAGACGAGCGAGGGCGGTCTCGCGGTGAACGTCGTCGAGTGCTGAGCTCCGGCATCCACTGTTCGCTGCAGGCGAACGGAGGAACCGTTAGCACTCTCCTTTCGTGAGTGCTAATCTGAACTCAGTTGAGTCAATACGACTCAACTCTTGAGACTGAAACGAAAGGACTGAGACGATGGCCACCTACGACCCGTTCCGTGACCTCGACCGCCTCGCGTCGAGTCTCCTCGACGCGAGGCGCGGCCCCCGGCGGATGCCGATGGACCTCTACCGCGACGGCGACCACTACGTGCTCACCGCCGACATGCCGGGCATCGACCCGGGCTCGGTCGACATCGATGTGGACGGTCAGCTGCTGACGATCCGCGCCGAGCGCACGCTCCCCGAGGGCGAGGGCGTCAAGTGGATCACGCGCGAGCGCGAGGCCGTGAGCTTCCTGCGCCAGCTCAACCTCGGCCAGGGAATCGACACGGAGCGCATCGCGGCGAGCTACGGCAACGGCGTGCTGAGCGTCACGATTCCGGTGAGCGAGAAGGCGAAGCCGCGCAAGATCGAGGTGTCGACGGATGCCTCGACGCCCGTCATCCGGGCGCACGAGAGCGCCGACGCGCAGCACGCCGTGCAGGCGTAGCGCCCGCGCGCGTCACCGAAGAGCCCGCCCTGGGAGACCGGGGCGGATTCTTTTTGCGCGGGCGCGTATCAGGCGCGCGCGATCCTTCTCTTGACGTGTGATGGCGTTGCGGCGGTGGGGACCGCGCCACGTCACCGGATGCCTCGGGTCGTCGCAAGCGGGGGCAGCGGGTGTGGGGCCCGCGCGCCGAGCCGAGGCGTCCGGAGCGTCTGCCGCGGCGGTCGGCCGCCCGCTGGCCGGGCGTGCGGGTGGCGATTCCGTCGCAACTCGCCGGGCGTGCCGGCGTGTCGTGACGGGTTCTCGGGATGGATGGCGCGCGTAGGCTGGCGCCATGCCCGAGCCCGCGCCACCCGAGCATGCCGAGCCCGAGCGCGTGAAGCCCACGTCCGCGCGCCGCCGCGGGCGCCCGCGCGGCGGCGCCACCGACGCGCGAACGCGCATCCTCGCGGC
>JASGDZ010000090.1:0-8584 GCA_047606835.1 Microbacterium sp.
CCTCGAGCGGCGCCTCCACGCGGCGGCGCGCGAGCACCGCGTCGTCGGCGACGCCCGCGGTCGCGCGGGCGATCTCCCGGATCTGCTCGCGCGCGGCGACCTCGTCCGCCGGATCGATGCGGAGCCAGGTGCCGGGCAGCCGGAACCGCAGCGTCGGCGCGGCGACGACGGCCGTCACTCGTCCGCCAGCCGGCGCACGTCGGCGGCGCTCAGCTCCAGGATCTCCTCGGTGCCCACGCCGCCCACGATCCGGGAGACGGAGCCCATGACCTTCACACCGGCGACAGACAGGCCGTCGCCGTTGGGAAAGTCGTCGGGCGTGCCCACGATCGCCATGAGCGTGAGCGGCTGGCCATCGAGCGACGGCTCGTCGGCGGCGAACGCCGCGACCTCCCGCACGTTCTCTGCGACGGCCTCGGCAGAGTCGTCGTCGACGAACATGCGGATGACGATCTTGGAGTTCCACGGCGCGCCGGGGTGCTGCACCTCGACCTTGGCCCCGTTGAGGCTCGTGGCCTCGGTGAGCCGGGTCTGCACGTCGTCGGTGTTCATCGAGCTGCATCCTGTCAGGGTCAGAGCCAGTGCCGTGAGCGACGCGACGCGCCAGCGCCATCCGCGCCCGGATCGCACCCTAGCCGCGCTTGTACTCATAGCTGTAGACCTCCTCGTGCGTGCCGTCGAGGGCGTCGGCGAAGAAGATCTCGTCCCCCGGCCGCGGCTCGGGGATGAGGTCGTCCGCCAGCTCGCCGTACATCGTGGCGTCGTGGATGCGGATGTCGGTCGGCTGATACGTCTGCCAGTTGTCGCCGGGCACGTCGGTGAACGGGCTGTAGCCGACCAGCTCGAGGTGGTGCACGGGATCCCAGTGGTTGTTGATCTGGGTGACCCGGATCGACGGGTCGAGCGCGTCGGCGTGCTTGTCGATCGCGGAGCCCGCCGTGACGACCGACTGCACGCGACCCGCCAGCCGGGGATCGGCGGCGATGTCGCCCGCCATCATGCCCCCGAGACTCCATCCCGTGATGAGCAGCGGCGCGCCGCTGTCGAGGGCGCCCGAACGCTCCAGCGCGTCCCACACGGCCCGCTCGTACTGCGTCTGCAGATCGGGGAACAGGGCGAGCATGGCGTCTGCGGAGAGGTCGTTGAGCGCGCCGTCGCCGTTGAACGGGCTCCAGTTCTGGGTGCTGGGCAGCTGCAGCCGGTAGCCGATGACGTTGCCCGCCTCGTCGGTGATCGCGACGACCCGGATGACCGTGGCATCCTCGCCGCCGAGGCCGTCCTGCCGGCCGACCTCCTGGATGAGGTCGCCGTAGTCCTGTGCGGTGTATGAGTCCGCACCCTCTGCGGTCAGGTCGTCGGAGGGGTATTTCGACTCCGGCGTGGACGAGCCGTCGGACGTCAGCCGCGGCCTGCCCGTCCCGTCGCGCACGAGGAACGTGACGATGAGAGCCGCGAGCCCCGCCAGCACGAGGGCGATCGCCCACGCGCCGAGGCCCACGATGACGGAGACGATGAGGGCGACGACGATGATCACGAGCACGACCACGACGATCGCCACGAGCACGGCCAGCAGCTCGCCGAGGAACTCCAGGATGCCCTTGAGCACGCTCGCCGCCCACTCGCCGATGAAGCCCGCCGCGTCGTCCCAGAACTTGTTCCAGTCGTCGGCGAAGGTGTCGCGGCCGGCGACGATCGCCGCCTCGATCTGGCTGATCGCGGTGTCGGCGATGGCCCGGATGCTGTCGCGCGCCGCGACCAGGGCTCTGCGGGCATCCTCGTATTCGGCGTAGGCGACGCCCTGCGCGTCGCGCATGCGCCGCAGGTCGTCTTCGATGGCCTGGATGGCGGCGTCCGACGCGTCACGCGCCTGGGCGCGCACCAGGTCGCCCTCGCGGTCGGCGATCTCGTAGGGCAGCGTGTCGCGGCGCTGCTCGTAGTAGTCGCCGTTGCTGACGGCCGTGCGCGCCGTGCTCTGGATCGGGCGCAGCTCGACGGCGTACGTCTTCAGCGCCTCCCCGGTCTTGCGGTACCGGTCGCGGGCCTGCGTCAGGGTGCGCGCGACCTCCGACGAGGTCTCGGCGATGGCCTCGGTCGACTGGCTCGCCTGGCCCTCCACGAGCGCGCGCAGCGAGGTGGCCGCGCGCTCGATGGCGTCCGCCGCGGTCACGAGCCGCTGCGCCCGCGTCTCCAGCGCGTCGGGTCGCCCCTCGAAGACATCCGCGAAATCGCTCGAGAGCGTGCTCATCCGCCCTCCCCCGTGCCGTCGTCGGTCTGGGTGTCGGGCGCCGCCTCGTTCGCCGACTGCTCCAGCTCGGCGTCGACCTCGTTCATGGTGTCGATGACCGCGTCGAGGGCGTCGCGCAGGAACTCGAGCTGCTCCTGCAGCGCGGCGCGGTTGGCGTCCCAGTTGTCGGCGAAGTCGCGCACCTTGCCGGCGAGGCGATACTCGCCGGTGAGGTCGGCCACGTCGTGGCCCACGGTGCCCGCGCTCTGGAAGGTCGACAGCGAGGTCGCGACGCGCGTGCGCGCGGTCTGCAGCTCGGCGAAGTCGAGCTTCAGATCGCTCATGCCTATCGGCCGAGCTGGCTCGCGAGCTGCTCGTCGGTCGAGCGCAGCGCCTCGGCGGCACGGTCGAGGAACGAGGCCATGCCCTCGATGCCCTGCACGGTCTTGGTCGCACCCGTCGAGAACTCGTTGTACGACGCGTCGAACGCGCCGGAGGCGCGCGTCGTGGTGAAGCCGTCCTGCACGAGCTGCTGCACCAGCTGGCGCAGGTTCTGCAGATTCGCCTCGATCTCGGACTGGCCCGCGCGCAGGCGCTGCGCAGCCGAGTGCATCTGGTCGTACGTGACGTTCATGTTGGCCATTGCGAGCCTCCTTTGTCCGCCCGGCGGTTCCGGGCCGCTTTCCGGTCTGCCCCCACCCTAGACGGATCGCGCCGGCGACCCCATGGGGACAATCACCCACGCTGCGGCTGCGCGTCATGCGACCACCAGCGGGAAGTGGACGCGCGCGAGCTTGCCGCGCTGGGCGAGGATGCCGCGTCCCGCGGGGAACTCCCCGCGGGCCAGGCGCGGGAACGGGACCTTCAGCACGAGCTCGCCGTCGACCGTCTCGGGCTGGAGCACGACGCCGCGACGGGCCGCCTTGATCTCGCCGAGCAGCCCGAAGCTGCTGCTCCACTCGCCCAGCTCGCCGCCGATCACGAGGAAGACCTCGCCGCGTCCGGCGCGCCGGACGAGCCCGGAAAGGCTCACCTCGACCACCGAGTTGGCGAACTCGGCGATGCCCTCCATCACCAGCAGCGGCGCCGGCTGACCGCCTGCCACGCGATCGGCGGCCTCATCGATCGCGGTCAGCAGAGCGAGGGCGCGCGACGCGTCCGGCGCCGTGCCGGTCCACGGGAGCGCGGAGGCGACGGGCGAGCGCGGATCGCCCACGTAGAAGGCGGGGACGTCGGGGCGGGCCCGGCGCGTCTGCGCGGCGATCGCGGCCATCGCGTTCGAGCGGCCGGCGGCGGGAGGACCGGCGACGATGAACGTGCCGGCCGGCTCGATGCCGAACGGGCCGAGATCGACGTCGGAGACGGCGATCGCAACGCCCGCGCCGGCGGTGGCGGGAAGCTCGGCCGCGTCGAACACCAGCGGCAGCGCACGGATCGGCGGCGCGGCGGCGATCCCCCGCCGCAGCATCGTCTCGGCCATCCGCTCGATCGCCAGCGACTGCTCCTTGGTGGAGCGGCTGCCGCCGATGATCGCGAGCTGCGCCTCGTGGGCGTCGACGACGGCGCGCCCCGGCGGCGAGTCGGGGGACAGGATGTCGCGCGGCGTGCCCAGCAGCGTGTACGCGTCGTCGTCGGCCATGCGCAGCACCACGCGCCGCTGGATCATCGCCTGCAGCGCCGACGGCACGCTCTGACCGCGGTCGGCGGTGAGGGCGACGTGGATGCCGAGCCCCCTGCCGTCCGACAGCACCTGCTGCAGGGCGCGGTACACGTCGGCGCGGCCGGACACGCCCTCGTACCCGTCGCGGAACGCGGGGAAGCCGTCGATGAGCAGCAGGATGCGCGGCTCGTCCGGCCGGCCCGCCAGCTGGCGGTACTCGGCCAGCGACGACGCGCCCGTGGCGGCGTAGGCGTCGCCGCGGCGGTCGAGCTCGGCCCGCAGCATCCCGAACAGCCGCTCGATGCGCTCGGCGTCGTCGCCCGGGATGACGCCGCCCACGTGCGGCAGCGGCTCCAGCATCCGCAGCCCGCCGGCTGCGGCGTCGAGGCCGTACACGCGCACCGGGCCCCCGCGCGGCGTGATGCCTGCCGACACCGCGAGCGTGCGCAGCGCGGCGCTCTTGCCCGCGCCGCCCGTGCCGTAGACCGCGAGATGCCCCTCCGCGTCGGGGTGGAAGAAGAACGGCACCTGGTCCTGGCGCTCGGGGAGGTCGACGACCCCCAGCAGCAGGGCGGAGTCGGTGCGCTGCGGCAGCCTCGTCTGGTCGAACGTGGCGGCCAGCTCGTCGAGCCAGGGGCGGCGCGGGGCGGGGATGCCGGCGGCCTGCGCCGCCTCGCCGAACCGCGCGACCAGCAGCTGCTGGTCGTTCGGGCCGAGGTCGTCGGGGTCGCCGGCGGGACGCCCGTCATCGGGAAGGGGCCACGGCGCCGCGTCGCCGAAGCGGAACGGGCGCACCTCGACGGCGGCGGACTCCTTCTCGCGCAGGCTCCAGCCGCCGGTGTAGGCCGACTGGAACAGGGTCGTGCGGCCCGGCCCCGTCTTGGCGATGCCGCGGCCGGGCAGGCCGGGGTCGAACAGCGCGGCGTCCTTCGAGCCGATGACGTCGTCCGAGTCGGTCTCGTCGGCCATGCGCAGGGCGACCCGCAGGTTCGTGTTGGCCCGCAGGTTGTCCTTGATGACGCCCGCGGGACGCTGCGTGGCCATGATCAGGTGGATGCCGAGCGAGCGACCGCGCTGGGCGATGTCGACGACCCCGTCGACGAACTCCGGCACCTCCTTCGCGAGCGCCGCGAACTCGTCGATGACGAGGATCAGCGCCGGCGGCGCCTCGGGGTCGGCGGCCTTCTCCAGCTCGAGGAGGTCTTTCGCCTTCTTGCGGTCGAACAGCCGCTCGCGGTGGTGCAGCTCCGCCCGCAGCGACACCAGCACGCGACGCACGAGATGCGGATTGAGGTCGGTGACGATGCCGACGCAGTGCGGCAGCCGGGTCGCGTCGCCGAACGCCGAGCCGCCCTTGTAGTCGACGAACAGGAACGTGACCCGCTCGGGGCTGTACTCGGCGGCCATGCCCAGCACCCACGCCTGCAGGAACTCGCTCTTGCCCGAGCCGGTCGTGCCGCCCACGAGCGCGTGCGGCCCCTGCTGGCGCAGGTCGAGGTGCAGGGCGCCGTGGGCGCCCTGCCCGACGAGCGCGCGCAGCTTGGGCTGGTAGCCCTCGCCGGCGCGCCGCGCGGTGATGGAGTGGTTCTGCGTCCAGCGGTCGACCACGGCGTCGGCGCCGGCGGCCATCTCCACCCCGAGCAGGTGCACGAGCGACACGGTGCGCGGCACGTCCTCGGCGACGTCGGCGACGTCGCCGACGTCGGTGAGCCGCGCGAGGGCCCGGGCGACCACGGCGAACCCGTCCGCCTCCAGCAGCTCGACGCGCAGCGGCTGCACCGTGGCGCCCAGGCGCACGAAGTGCGCGGCGGCCGCGCCGTCGACCGTGATCGACACCCACGTGCGGCACACGGCCGGCAGCGGGTCGGGCGCGTCGGTCACCCAGATCGGGATGACGCCGCGCGTCGCCGCGCGCTCGCTGAGCTGGATGAGCCGGCCCCGGTCGACCGGCGCGTCGGGTGCGACGACGACGAGCACGACCGGCAGCGGGGGCACGCCGTCGCCGGAGCCGCTCGACTCGCCGACCTTCGCCCCCGACCGGGTGGCCGCGTCGGCATCGGAGCGGGCCCGCAGCAGCGGCGACCCCGCGCTGCGGGCCCGGCCGTCGACGAGCCCCTCCAGCCGGGCCAGGAGGCGGGCGGCGGCGGCCGAGTTGTCGGCCACCGGCGCGGCCCCGAGGAGGTCTTCGGCGGCCCACACGTGCGGCAGCCACTTCAGGTCCGCCAGCTCCTGCCGCCAGCCCGACCCGACGAACGCGGCGATGCGCACGTCGGCGGGGGCGTGCAGACCCGCCAGCTGCGCGATCAACGCCCGCGTGAGCGCGGCGTTGCGCCCCGACGCGCCCGTGATGCCGAGGGCGCCGGCCTCCGGCAGCGACTCGAGCACGGGCACGTCCGGCACCGTGCGGAACGCCTCCACGACCTCGTCGAGACGGGCGACGTAGTCGGGCAGCGCCCTGTCGCGCTGACTCGACTCGTGCACCGTGCTGCGGCTGGGCACCGTGCCCTCGCCCAGGCGCGCGTGCAGGAACGACCAGTGCTCGGGTCGGCGGGTCCACACCAGCGGCCCCGCCGCGACGGCATCCGCGTGCACCTGCTCCAGCCGCGGCACCTCGGCGCGGCGCACCGCGGCCTCGCGCTCGGCCTCGGCCGCCAGGCGGTCGCGCAGACGGTCGAGCTGCTCGTCGAAGCGCTGCTTGTCGGCCTTCAGCTCCGCGCGCGCGGTGGAGCGGCCGGTGAGCCACGTGCCGGCCATCAGCAGCGGCGACAGGGCCACGAACACGATGGACAGCAGGCTCTGCGTGACCGCGTAGAGCACGCCGCCCATGAGGATCGGGGCGACCATGGCCAGCCACGGGAACGGCTGACGCCGCTCGGGCACCGGCAGATCGGTGCCAGGCAGCTCCTCGCCGAGGTAGCGCTCCTCGACGCGCGGCGAGCGCACGAACGGCACCTGCCGCACCGCGGCCGCCGCCTCGCCCTCATCGAGCCGCACCTCGACGGCGATGCGGGTGTCGCCGAGCACGGCCTCCAGGCGCCCCTCGCCCGAGCTGAGGTGGGTCACCGCCATGCCGTCGACCAGGATGCCGTTGGCCGAGTTGAGATCGACGAGCTCGACGCGCTCGGCGCCGACCTCCAGCCGCGCGTGCCGCTTGGAGACGAGGGCGTCGGACAGCACGACGTCGCAGTCGGCATCCCGCCCGATCGTGACCACGCCGCGCGAGAGGGGGACGCGCGTGCCCGCTCCGGGCCCCGACAGCACGACGAGCTGGCCGACCGCCACGCGCGGCGCGGTGCCGACCGGCACGACGCGCACGGCGGCGCCGGCGGCGAGCTCGGCATACGCGACGGACGCCGCCGGGTCCAGCAGCACGCTCGGCCCCTGCCCGATCGCGCCGAGCGCCTCGAGGGTGACCTCCGCGGACGCGTCGTGGGCGCCGAGGGGATCGCCCGCGACGATCGCGTGCGCCACGTCGCCGATGCGCGCGTCGGGGTCGGCGCCGATGACGATGTCCTCCGCGCCGCCGGCGGGGCGCACGAGGGTGACGCGCAGCTTCATTCGCTCTCCTCGTTCGGGGGTTGCGGGGCGTCCAGCAGCGCGAGGTCGTCGCGCGTGACCAGTCGCGCGGCGATGGCGTGCTCCACGAGCCGCACGCGCCGGTTCGTCGCGTACGCGCCCACGCCTCCGCGCAACCCGGGAACACCGATGCGGTCGAGCTTTTGACACACGTTGTCGAGCTTGCGGTTGAAGCGCGTGAGGGTCCAGCCCAGGCGCTCGGCCGCCTGGGCGGAGGTGGGCAGTTCGCTCATGCCCGCGCCCTCGCGCCGCAGCAGCGGCTCGGCGAGCGCGACGATCATGAGCCGCTGGCTCGGCGTCAGCGGGACGTCTCCGATCGTGCTCTGGCCGTCGGGGACGTCGAGCCGCGCGACCTCGCGGAAGGCGGGGGCGGTCGCGTGGACGGTGACCTCGTAGGTCGTGGGCCCGGCGCTGAAGATGATGCTCGTGGTCTCGAAGACGAGCGGGAGCCTCGCGCCCGGTGCGAGCCACGCCTGCACGCGCCCGGCGGCGTCGGTGACGGTGGCGGTCAGCCGGCTGCCCACGTTCGACAGCAGCCACAGGCCGTCGACGTCGTCGATCGCGAGGAACGTGCGGTGCAGGAACAGGTTGTCGTCGATCGCGAGGTCGCCCTCGCGGCCGACCGTGAAGCGCTCGCCCGGCTGCACGGGGAACAGCTCGCCGGCGAACTCGACGGCGAGCCCCGCCGGCGCGACGCTCACGGCGCGCATCCCGTCGCCTCGTCGGAGAACCGGCCGCCCGCGCGCACGACCATCACGTCGACGCACGTCCTGCCGTCCTGCACGGGCACCGTGACGGCCGTCTCGTCCACCCTCTCGAACCGGGCCTGTTCGCCGAGCACCTGCAGGCGCCACGCGTAGACGTCGCCGTCGTGCGGATCGGGGTTGGTCCAGGTGAACGCGACCTCGCCGTCCTTCTCGACCCCGACGATGTCGGTCGGCGGCGCCACGATGCCGCCGACCACGTCGACCGGCTCGGGGGTCTCGCTCGCGGACGGCTGCGGCGGCGTGGACGCACCGCCGAACAGGGTCGGCAGAACGGTCGCGCCGACGGCGACGACCGCGATCGCGACGACGGCCGCGGCGATCCCGCTCCACACGCGAGCCCGCGGGCGGCGCCGCGGC
>JASGDZ010000091.1:0-5492 GCA_047606835.1 Microbacterium sp.
CCGCTACGCCGAGCGCGAGGGCGTCACGTTCCGCGACGCGCTCGCGAACGCGTCGGCGCTGGGGGTGGGGCCGAAGATCCAGGCGGCGATCCGGCACTTCGACGACGTGCTGACCGAGGCATCCGCTCTCATGGTCCCGACCAGCGGGGAAGTGCCGCCGCCGACCGCCGTGGCGGAGGGGCTGAGCGTGCTGCTGAGCAAGAGCGGCTACCTCGACGCGCTGCGCGCCAGCAAGGACCCGCAGGACGAGGCCCGGCTGGAGAACCTCGACGAGCTCGTCGCCGTCACGCGCGAGTTCGCGCGCAACAACCCCGAGGGCACGGTCGTCGACTTCCTCGCGGAGGTCGCGCTGGTGTCGGATGCCGACGGGCTCGAGGATGCCTCCGGCTCGGTGTCGCTCATGACGCTGCACACCGCGAAGGGGCTGGAGTACGACGCGGTGTTCGTCACGGGCGTCGAGGAGGACCTCATCCCGCACCGCATCTCGGCGGGGGAGCCCGGCGGGCCGCAGGAGGAGCGGCGCCTGTTCTACGTCGGCCTCACGCGGGCGCGCAAGCGCCTGTACCTGTCGCTCGCGATGACGCGCGCGCAGTTCGGCGAGATCTCCGTGGCGATGCCGAGCCGGTTCCTGCAGGAGATCCCGACGCAGCTCATCGACTGGCGGCAGTCGCCCGGCGACGTGAATTCCCGCGGCGGCATGCAGTCCCGCGCGCTCAACGCGCGGCCCGGCGCGCGGGGCGGCGGCTGGAGTCCGCGGCGGCACGACGACCCTCCGCCGCTGGCGCCGACGTCGACGTCGCTGGAGCGCTTCGCCAACCGCATCCCGGCCAAGGTGCGCGACAACGGCGACCTGCAGCTGGCGCCGGGCGACCGCATCCGCCACGACGACTTCGGCGAAGGCCGGGTGGATGCCGTGACCGGCGAGGGCGCGAAGCGCGTCGCGCACGTGCGCTTCGACACCGCGGGTCAGAAGAAGCTGCTCATCAAGATCGCGCCGATCGAGAAGCTGTAGAGGGGGGCGATGTCATCGCCGCGGCGATCGCCGCGGCTCCACGACTCGCGATCTGTGCGGCGACGCTGGTCACGCTCACGGACGTGAGCGCGGCGATGGCGTAGCGGTCGCGTGGGGCGCGGATGTCGTGAAGATCGCGCCGGCCGAGAAGCTGTGAGTTCAGTGGGCTTCGCGTCCCAGTGACTTCCCGAAATGATGAGAGTCCTCTAATCTTATGAGGCGGCTATGTTCTGGCCTCTCGACCGGGAGGCGCAGGCCGTTCTCGGGGGAGAATCATGCGCTTCATTCATCGTGTCCGCGCAGCCGCGACCGCGGCTGCCGCGGCGCTTGTGGCATCCGTGCTTGTGATTGCGGCTCCGTCTGCCGCCAGCGCGGACGACGGCACGGCATCCATCTCCGGCACCGTGACGCTTCCCACGGGCGTGTCCGTCGCAGAGGCGCATCCCGAGGTCTGGGTGTTCACCGCGGACGACGCGCAGGAATTCGTGGAGTCGGATGAGATCGACGCCGACGGGTCGTTCGGGATCACCGGCATCGCGCCCGGCGACTACAGGATCATGTTCAGCACCTACGGCGCGAACATCGCCCGGGAGTGGTGGGAGAACGCCGACGATGCTGACGGCGCCCAGACGGTGACGCTCGGCGAAGGCGAGGTCTACCCGGCGAACGCGACGCTCGATCCGGGGGCGACGATCGCGGGGACCGTGACGGGCGGCGTCGTCGAGGACGGTCATGGCTGGGTGCTCGCCTTCCGTCAGACCGCGGAGGGGCTGTACAACGAGGGCTATGCGCGGATCGCGGAGGACGGCACGTACGTCGTCGAGGGGCTGCGCCCCGGCACGTACACGCTGTTGTTCAGCGACTACGGCGGGTTCGGCGAGGTTTCCGACCTCGGGCTCGTCGCCGGTTGGGCGGAGTGGTGGGAGGACGCGATGTCCGCCGACGCCGCCACGACGGTGCTCGTGGAAAGGCAGCAGCAGCTGATCGGGTTCGACGTCGACCTCGACACCGTCGGTGGAGTGCCGACCTGGCCGGTTGTCTCCGGGACGCTGAGGGTCGGCGGAACGCTGACGACGACGACGGGACCGTGGCCCGACGGAACGACGTTCCAGTACCGCTGGTACGCGGACGGCGAGGAGATCGCGGGAGCGCGGGCGTCGACGCTCGTACTGACGAGCGCCCAGCGCGGCACGCACATCGAGGCCGCGGTCTTCGGGGAGAAGCCCGGCGAGGACGGCTACGAGTCCAAGTTCTCCGGGTTGACGGGCGCGGTCGCCGCAGGCAAGCTCACGGCGGCGAATCCGACGATTTCGGGTTCGGTGGCCCACGGGTCGACGCTCACGGCGAAGCCGGGAACGTGGACGAGCAAGACGTCGTTCTCGTACCAGTGGTACGCGAACGGCAGGGCGATCTCGAAGGCGACGAAGTCGACGTTCACGCTGGCGTCCGCGCAGAAGGGCAAGAAGATCACCGTGAAGGTGACCGGCAAGAAGTCGGGCTACACGACGGTGGCGAAGACCTCGAAGGCGACTGGGAAGGTGGCGACGGCGGCGAAGCCGAAGATCTCGGGGACGGCGAAGGTCGGGGCGAAGCTGACGGCGAAGCCGGGCACGTGGACGAAGGGCACGACGTTCTCATACCGATGGTACGCGGACGGGAAGGCGATCTCGAAGGCGACGAAGTCGACGTTCACGATCGCGGCTGCGCAGGTGGGCAAGAAGGTGACGGTGACGGTGACGGGGAGGAAGTCCGGCTACGCCACCGTCTCGAAGACGTCGAAGGCGACCGCCCGCGTGCTGAAGGCTGCGAAGCCGAAGATCTCGGGCGCCGAGTACGTCACCAAGAAGCTGACAGCCGACCCCGGCACGTGGACCTCTGGTGCAACCCTGTCGTACCAGAGGTACGCGGACGGCAAGGCGATCTCGGGGGCGACGAAGTCGACGATCAGGCTGGGTGCGGCGCAGGGCGGGAAGAGGATCACCGTCAGAGTGAGCGGCAAGAAGGCCGGGTACACGTCGGCGTCGAAGCTGTCAAAGGCGACGGGCAAGATCGGATACCCCTCGAGCACGGCGCCCTCCGGGGGTCGTTGCCCGTCGTGGGCGCCGATCAAGGGCAACGCGAGCTCGATGATCTATCACCTGCCCGGGCAGCGCTTCTACGACGTCACCGACCCCGAGGAGTGCTTCCGCACCGAGAGTGCCGCCCAGGAGGCGGGTTACCGCAAGGCGAAGGTCTGACCCCGACTGTGGGGGCTGCCGACACCCCCACGCACTGTGCTTGAATGGACGCGCGCCGGAGTGTGGGCCCGGCGAGCACGGGGACTACGGGGGCAGTCATGGGGAATCGTACGCGTGCGCGCGCCGTCGCGGCGGCCGTCGCCGGAGTGCTCGTGGCGTCCTTGCTGGTCGTCGTCGCGCCGGGCGTCGCCAGTGCCGACGGCTCGGTCGCCGGCACCGCGGCGCTGGCAGATGGCGGCCCCGTGCTCGCCGACACGACCTCTGACGAGGGCGAGGCGACGGAAGCCTCTGACGAGGGCGAGGCGACGGAAGCGGGCGAGAGCGCCGATCCGACGCCCACCGCGGAGCCGGTGTTCGTCACCGCGACGCCGAAGATCACGGGCAGGATCGCGGTGGGCGCGACGCTCACGGCCAAGCCAGGGACGTGGACCAGCGGCACGACGTTCACGTACCGCTGGTACGCCAACGGCACCGAGATCGCCAAGGCGACGAAGGCGACCTACACGCTGAAGAAGGCGCAGAAGAGCAAGCGCATCACCGTCGCGGTGACGGGGACGCATCCGGACTTCTCCTCTGTCACCGAGACCTCCGCCGCCACGCTCAAGGTGGCGACCGTCGCGAAGCCCAAGGTCGCGGGGTTCAAGTGGCCGGGCAAGACGCTGCGCGCCAAGCCAGGGACGTGGACTGCGGGCACGACGTTCACCTACCAGTGGACGCTGCGCGGCAAGCCGATCGCGAAGGCGACGAAGTCGACCATCAAGGTCACGAAGTCGATGATGGGCAAGGGGCTCAGGGTCGTCGTGACGGGCCACAAGGCCGGATATCCCACGATCTCGAAGACGTCCCGCGTCGTCAAGCGCCTCACGCGCTGGATCGAGATCGACCTCAGCCGCCAGCTGATGGTCCTGCACGACAAGGGCAAGGTCGTCTCGAAGCACCTCGTGTCGACCGGCAAGGCCGCGACGCCGACGAAGATCGGCATGTTCACCATCCGGGCGAAGCTGGCCAGGCAGAACATGGGAAACCCCAACCTGAGCGTGTGGCCCTACTACTACACGAGGAACGTGCCGTGGGTCATGTACTTCAACGGCAACCAGGCGCTGCACGGCGCGTACTGGCACAACAACTTCGGCCATGTCATGAGCCACGGCTGCGTGAACCTGCCGGTGAAGGTGGCCAAGAAGGTCTACGCGTGGGCCAAGATCGGCACCCTGGTCTTCGTGCACCGCTGAGAGCCCTCTGTCAGGGATGCCGCCGGCCGCCGGGCAGACTAGCGTCGAATCCATGGCCTCGGACCGCATCAGGCTGACCGTGCCCGGACCGCACGGCGACCGCGAGGTCGGGCTCTCCAGCCCCGACCGGGTGATCTGGCCCGAGCCGGGCATCACGAAGCTCGAGCTCGCGGAGTACCTCATCGCGGTCGCGGAGCCGTTCCTGCGCGCGAACGGCGACCGGCCGGTGTCGCTGCAGCGCTTCCCCGAGGGCATCGAGGGTGAGAGCTTCTTCTCCAAGAACCCGCCGAAGGGCGCGCCGCCGTTCGTCGAGGCGGTGACCGTGACGTACAACAGCGGGCGGCGCCATCCCCAGGTCGTGCTCACCGAGATCGCGGCGGCGGTGTGGGCGGCGCAGATGAACACGGTGGTCTTCCACCCGTGGGCGTCGCTCGCCGCGCACACCGACCACCCCGTCGAGCTGCGCATCGACCTCGACCCCCACGCGGAGACGGGCTTCGCCGAGGCGGCGGCGGTCGCGCCCGTGCTGAGGGAGGTGCTCGCCGAAGCGGGCCTTCAGGCGTGGGTCAAGACCAGCGGCAGCCGCGGCATCCACGTCTTCTGCCCCATCGAGCCGACGCACGAGTTCCTCGACGTTCGGCACGCCGTGATCGCCGCGGGGCGCGAGCTGGAGCGACGGATGCCGGAGCGGGTCACCATGAACTGGTGGAAGGAGGAGCGCGGCGCGCGCGTCTTCGTCGACTTCAACCAGGCGGGCCGCGACCGCACTATGGCCGGCGCGTACAGCCCGAGAGCGCTGCCGGGGGCTACGGTGTCGACGCCGATCACATGGGACGAGCTCGCCGCGGGCGTCGACCCCGCGTCGTTCACGGTGCGCACGATCCCCGCGCGGCTGGCGGAGACGGGCGACCCGTGGGCGGGCCTGCTCGACCGGCCCGGCCGCATCGACACCCTGCTGGAGTGGTGGCAGCGCGACCTGGCCGACGGCCTCGGCGAGCTGCCCTTCCCTCC
>JASGDZ010000092.1:0-2816 GCA_047606835.1 Microbacterium sp.
AACGGTCGTGTCGTGCAGCGCGACATCGATGGCCATGAGGTCGGCGATGGCCTGGCTGCCCCGCTCCGGATCCATCTGTCCGCTCAGCACGAGACCTCGCAGCGCGGAGGCGACCTCGATTCCGAGGATCGACGGAGCGTGGAGGGTCACCTCGCTGTCCGCCATCAGATCGGCGACCGCCTTCCCGCCCGCGCGGCCGAGCAGCCACTCGACAATGCCCGAGGTGTCGATCACGATCATCGTTCGTTGCGCGCTTGCCTAACGAGTTCGGCGGATGCGGGGCCGCCCAGAACGGGTTCGCGTGCGGCGACCCGCTGGATGAGTTCGCGCCGTGTCGGCCTGTCCAGCGAGCGCCGCAACTCCGCGAGCGCCAGGTCGGAGAGCGAGACGCCCTCCATCGCCGCGCGCGCCTTCAACCGGCGGTGGATCTCCTCCGGCACATTTCGGATCTGAATCATGACCATCCTTCGACGCTAGGATGCATGCGCCGTACATGCAAACATGTGTGTCGCATGCACAGCGGGCGCAACGCGATGAAGGAAATTCTGCGGTTCGCGCTCCGTGTGCGCGTGTCGAGCGCGGAAACCTGTGGAGAAGCGAACTCCGACCCGCGCCTGTGGAGGGGCAGGGACCGCGCAGCTCAGCTGTTCGAGACGGCGACCTCGTCGTCGCGGTGCGCCGAGGCGGAGATGAGCTCGAGTGCGCGACGCAGCGCCGTGCTCGACGTGTGCACGGTGTACGGGAAGTAGACGACCTCGACGCCGACCTCGGCGAGCTCGCGCTCCAGCTTGAGCCCCTTCTCGGTGCCGCGCCAGTCGTCGCCCTTGAAGAAGTGCGTGAAGCCGACCTCGCGCCAGGCGTCGAGCTTGTCGGGCGTCGTCTCGATGTGCACGCGGTCGACGTATCCGATGTGGCGCACGATCTCGGCGCGCTCCGCCGTCGGGATCACGGGCTCGATGCCCTTCACCTCACGGAGCATCTCGTCGCTCACGACGCCCGCGACGAGCAGGTCGCAGTTCTCTTTGGCGTGACGAAGGATGTTGAGATGCCCGACGTGGAACAGGTCGAACGCGCCTGCAGCATAGCCGATGCGCACAGTCATGAAACCCCCAGATGAGTGTGTGCGGGCTCCCCAGCCCGATCCCCAGGTAGCCAGTGTAGCGCGCGACAAGCTGACACTTCCACATGAGCGGTCGGTGCCCGCGGTGTGCGGTCGACCTGCAATCGCGCAGACTCGTTCGCGACGCCAGGCGCGCCGTGTCACGATGGATCCACGACATCCCGACCGGCTTCGACAGGACCGCATGCAGTTCACGATCATCGTGCCGACCTTCAACGAGGCGCCCAATGTGGCGGAGCTCGTGGCACGCGTGGTGGATGCGACGTCGGGAATGGATGCCGAGCTGCTCTTCGTCGACGACAGCACCGACGACACGCCCCGGGTCGTGACCGACCTCGCCGAGACGTCGCCGATGCCGGTGCGCATCGTGCACCGGGAGCACCCCACGGGCGGGCTGGGCGGCGCGGTGACCCTGGGACTGGCCGCCGCGCACGCCGACGTGTGCATCGTGATGGACGGCGATCTCCAGCATCCGCCCGAGTGCATCCCCGCCCTGGTCGCCCGCTACGAGGAGGGCGGCGCGGACCTCGTCGTCGCGTCGCGCTACCACGCCGAGGGGTCCAGCGGCGGCTTGGCGGACCGACGGCGCGTGCTCGTCTCGAAGGCGTCCACCGCGCTCACGAAGGCGATGTTCCCGATCCGGCTGAAGGATGTCTCCGACCCGATGACCGGCTTCTTCCTGGTCGACCGGCGCGAGCTCGACCTGGAGGGCCTGCGTCCGCGCGGGTACAAGATCCTCCTGGAGATGCTCGCCCGCAAGCCGTTGCGCGTGGCCGAGGTGCCGTTCGCGTTCGAACCGCGGTACGCGGGCGAGTCGAAGGCGTCGGTGCGCCAGGGCGTGCATTTCCTGGCGCAGCTCGCGCAGCTGCGCTTCGGGAAGATGTCGCTGTTCGCCGTCATCGGGGGCCTCGGCGCCGTCGCGAACGTGGCCATCGTCTGGGCGCTGACGCACTGGGGCGTCGGCTACATCTCGGCCGCGGTCGTCGCCGCCGAGGCGACGATCGTCGCAAACTTCCTGCTGATCGAGCGCTTCGTGTTCCAGGACATGAAGGACGACGCATCCAGCGTCTGGTGGCGCTTCGCGAAGTCGTTCGCGTTCAACAACGCCGAGCTCGTCGTACGGATCCCCGTCGTCGCGCTCATGGTGGGCACGGGCCACGTCACCGCCGTCGTCGCGACGGCGATCACGCTGCTCATCGCGTTCGTGGTGCGCTTCGTCTTCCACTCGCTCGTCGTCTACGCACCGCGCAGCGCGGGCAAGCCCTCGACGGCGAGACACATCGTCGACTCGATCGACGAGCAGGCGATGGCGCCGGGGGAGCTCTAGCAGATCGCCGCGTCTCATGCTCTGGGTTCAACGCCCGAGCCCGCCGTCTACCGCCTCGTCAGCGCAGCGAGCGCGGCTGCATAGCGGTCTGTGCTGGATCGGACGGCTTCGCCGCGGCGGAGGAGAGGGACGTATCCGGTGGCCTGGTCGCCGACCCAGTCGCGGGCGGCAAGGAGCGCGAATTCCCACAGCAGGATGCACTCCGTCGTGATCCCCTGCTCGGGAAGGATGCCCCTTCCCCCGGTGATGGCAGGGGCAGCCCGAACACCGGTCGACCAGGCGAGAACATCATGAACATCCCGCACGGCGAGGGTGTTCTTCGACCCAGGAGGAAACGTCGCGGCGAACAGGCGGGCGGCGACGTCGACG
>JASGDZ010000093.1:0-6813 GCA_047606835.1 Microbacterium sp.
CACCAGCTCCTCGGTCAGGTTCGAGAAGACGGTGCGGCCCATGCCGATGCCGTGCACTAGCACGAACGTGCGCGGCCCGTCGCCGTCGGTCTGTGCGACGAGGGTCGCGCCGTCGTGCGTGAAGTGCTCGAGCATGGATGCCGGCGGCTCAGCGCACGGGGACGAGTCGACGAGGCGGGCCCTCCGGGCGCGCGACGGCGATCGTCTCGACGGACATGTACACCCTCCCATTGTGGACCCGGCTCCGACGACACTGCCAGGGCCGCGCGTGCGCTCCGCGTCCGCCGCCGCGCGCGCGGAGCGCCGCTGCGGCGATGTCGGAGCCCTCGCCTACCGTGGGTGGCATGCGCATCCTGCACACCTCCGACTGGCACATCGGCCGCACGTTCCACGGCCACCCGACGCTGGCCGCGCTGACCGCGGTGCTCGGCGCGCTGGTCGAGCAGGTGCGCGAGCACGAGGTCGACGTCGTCGTCGTCGCGGGCGACGTGTTCGACTCGGCGACCCCGGCCGGCGCCTGCTACACGCTGCTGTCCGACACCCTCGTCGCGCTGCGGGACGCGGGCGCGCGCGTCATCGTCACGAGCGGGAACCACGATTCCGCCGCGCGGCTCGGCTTCCAGGCGAGGCTCCTGCGCGACGGCATCCACATCGTCACCGACCCGCGCGCACTCGGCACCCCGATCACGATCGACGACGAGCACGGCGCGGTGCACTTCTACGGCATCCCCTATCTGGAGCCGGCGCTCGTGCGCCACGTGTGGGAGGGCGTCGAGCTGCGCAGCCAGGCGCAGACGCTCGCCCACGCGATGCGGCTCGTGCGGGCGGACGCCGCGGCTCGTGGCGGCCGCTCGGTCGCGATCGCGCACTGCTTCGCGGCCGGCGGCGCAGTCGACACCGTGCCGACGCCGCACCTGGAGCGCGACATCCAGCAGGGCGGGCTCGACGTCGTGCCGCTCGGCGTCTTCGACGGCGTCGACTACGCGGCGCTCGGCCACATCCACGGCCGCCAGCAGCTCGCCGAGCACGTCCGCTACGCCGGCGCGCCGCTGCACTACAGCTTCGGCGAGCAGGGAAAGCCGCGCGGATCGTGGCTCGTCGAGCTCGACGCCGGCGGGTTCGCGCGCGCAGAGTGGATCGACCTGCCCGTGCCGCGCCGCCTCGTCACGGTGCGCGGTGCGTTCGACGAGCTGCTCGCCGACGAGCGCTTCGCGTCTCACGAAGACGCGTGGGTGCGCGCCGAGTACACCGATCAGGCGCCGCAGCGCGACCCCATGCGACGGCTGCAGACACGCTTCCCGTTCTGTGCCGAGGTGCGCCACGTGCCCGGGGTCGTGCGTGACGCCGATGGGCTGACCTACGCCGATCGCGTGCGCAGCGCGCCCACGCCCGTCGAGCTGATCGACCGCTTCCTCGCGCACGTGCGCAACGGCGTCGGCGCGACGGATGCCGAGCGCGACCTGGTGGCGGATGTCGTGGCCGACGTGTTCGCCGCCGACGGTGTGCGAGCAGACGCGGCCGCCGGCCGTACGCCGTCCGTGGAGGCCGCCCGATGAAGCTGCACAGCGTCGAGCTCGAGGGGTTCGGGCCGTTCCGCGCGCGCCAGCGCGTGGACTTCGACGCGTTCGACGCCGACGGCATCTTCCTCATCGCCGGACGCACCGGCGCGGGCAAGTCGAGCATCCTCGACGGCGTCTGCTACGCCCTCTACGGCACGGCCCCGCGCTACGACGGCGGCGACCGCGGCCTGCGCAGCGACCATTGCGATGCGGGCGATCCCACCGAGGTGTCGCTCGAGTTCACGGCGCAGGGGCGCAGGCTCCGCGTGACGCGCACTCCTCGCTACCGGCGACGCAAGGCGCGCGGCGACGGCTTCACCGACGCCGACCACACGGCGACTCTGGAAGAGCTCGTCGACGGCCGGTGGATCGCGCTCGCCGCCAAGCCGGTCACGGTCGGCGCGCTGCTCGACGAGGTCGTCGGGCTCTCCCGCGAGCAGTTCCAGCAGGTCATGCTGCTCGCGCAGAATCGCTTCGCCGACTTCCTGCTCGCGAAGAACGACGACCGGCAGCGGCTGTTGCGCACGCTGTTCGGCACGCGCACCCATCAGCAGCTTCAGGCCGCCTTCGACGAGCGGCGCAAGGCGGAGCGGCAACGGCTCACGACCGATCGCGAGCACGCCCGGGCGCTGCTCGCCGTCGCCGAGCGGGTCATCGCCGAGCACGATCTCGGGGGTGCCGACGACGACGCGCCCGACGACGACGCGCGTCTCGCGGCGGCCGAGCGGGCGCTGTCGCGGGCGCGGTACCGGGCGGACGAGGCGGAGCGGCTGCGTGCCGAGGCCGAAGCGGCCCACGACGCAGCGCTGTCGGCGCACGGCGCCCGGCTCGCGCTGCGCGATCGCCAGGCGCGTCGCCAGCGGTCGCGCGACGCCCTCGCCCTGCTGGAGTCGGCCGAGCCGAGCATCGCCGCCCAGCGTGTGGCGCTGCAGCGGGCCCGTGCCGCCGAGGTGCTGCGCCCGGCGATCGAGGCATCGCAGAGGGCGGATGTCGCGCTGCGCGCCGCTGTCGCCACGCACGAGCGGGCGGTCGATCGCTGGGTGGCCCTCGGCGGGCGCGCCGGGCTCACCGCGCAGGAGCTGCGTGCGTCGATCGAGGGGTTCGCGGGCGAGGTGGCCGTCGCGACGGCGGCGGCCGCGCAGGAGCTTCACCTGCCCGAGCTCGACCGCCGGTCGGCCCAGGCCAGAGTCGAGCTCGCCGACGCGGAGGAGAAGCTCGCCACCCTCGACGAACGGCGCGCGCAGCTGCCGGCGCAGCGCGCCGAGCTGGAGGGACGCCGTGCCTCGCTCGACCCGAAGGCGTCGTCCGTCGATCCCGTGAGCGACGCCCTGGCAACGGCTGAGGCGCGGCTGCGGGCCGGTCGCGAGGCCGAGCTGCGGGCAGTCGCGGTGCGCGACGCCGAGGCGCGGCAGCTGTCCGCCATCGCCGCACAGCATGACGCGGCAGCCGAGGTGCGCGTCCTGCTGCGGCGTCGGCTCGACGGGTTCGCGGGCGAGCTCGCGGCGGGACTCGTCGACGGCGAGCCGTGCGCGGTGTGCGGTGCGCTCGAGCATCCGCGTCCGGCCGTCGCGGCGACGGACGCCGTGACCGACGAGCAGCTCGCCGTCGCCGAGGCGCGGTCGCAGGCGGCCGCGGATGCCGCGCATCGCGCAACAGAGGCGGCCCGCGCGGCCCGTGCCGCGCACGCCGACGTCGCCGCGGCGGCCGGTGGAGCAGCCGTCGACGTGCTCGAGTCGGCGGTCGCCGAAGCCGCAGAGCGACTCCGTGCCGCCCGGGAGGCCGCGGCGCAGCGCGACGAGATCATCCGGCAGCTCGGTGAGCTCGCCGAGGCCGACAGGGATGCCGACCTCGAACGCGAGGCGCTGTCGACCGCGCTGGGCGAGCTGCGGGAGTCGTTCGCCACTGTCCGGGAGCAGTGCGCGGCGGCGCGCGCGGCCGTCGACGCGGCGCGCGGCGGGTTCGCGACGGTCGCCGAGCGCGTCGCGACGCTCACGTCGACGCTCGACGCCGCGCGAGAGCTCTCCGACGCCACCGAAGGGCTCGACCTCCGCGCCGCCGCTGCCGCCGAGGCGGGCGCGTCGCTCGCCGAGCGGCTGTCGGCGACCTGCTTCGAGGATGCCGCCGCGGCGACGGCGGCGCTCCTTCCGGCAGGCGAGCAGGATGCGCTCGACCAGGCGATCCGTGAGCACGAGAACGCCCTCGCGGCCGAGCGCGACCGCTTGCGCGAGTGGGAGCTCGAGCTCGCCGGAGCGCCCGACGAGCTCGTCGACCCCGCGTCGACGCAAGCGGCAGCAGCAGCGGCGAAGGCCGCCTGGAACACCGCCGCCGAACGCGCGGCGCGCGACGCCGAGGTCGCGTCGGCGCTCGCCGGCCACCTCTCGGCCGCGACAGCCGCTCTCGCCGCGCTCGCGGGGGCGATTCGGGAGGCGGAGCTCATCACGGCGCTCGCCGATGCCGTCGGCGGTCGCAACGCGCACCAGATGGATCTCGAGACCTTCGTGCTCGCCGCCGAGCTCGAGGAGATCGTCGCCGCGGCGAACGTGCGCCTCGACGAGATGTCCGACGGGAGGTACCGGCTGCAGCACTCCGATGCGCGCGCCGCGCGCGGCGCCGCTTCCGGCCTGGGACTCGAGGTGCTCGACGCCTACACGGGTCAGGCGCGCGTGCCGCAGTCGCTCTCCGGCGGTGAGACGTTCCTCGCGTCGCTGTCGCTCGCGCTCGGGCTCGCCGAGGTCGTCACGGCCCGCGCCGGCGGCATCCGGCTCGACACCCTGTTCATCGACGAGGGCTTCGGGTCCCTCGACGACGAGACCCTCGACCTCGCGCTGCGCACGCTCGACGAGCTGCGCCGCGGCGGCCGCACGGTCGGCGTGATCAGCCACGTCGACGGGGTCAAGGAGCGGGTGCCCGCCCAGCTGCGCGTCGAGGCGACGGCCGGTGGCCCGAGCGTCGTGCGGCAGGAGAGCGCCCTCGCAGCGCTCGCCTGATCGGTTCGCAGCGGGCGGGGACGACGCGCTGACGATCCGCCGCTCACACGAGCCGGTAGCCCGCCCCCCGCACGGTCTCGATGCGTTCCGCGCCGAGCTTGCCGCGCAGGTAGCCGATGTACACGTCGGCCACGTTCGACCCGGGGTCGAAGTCGTATCCCCACACCCGGCTGAGCAGCTGCTCGCGGCTGAGCACCTGCCCGGCGTTGCGGATGAGCTCCTCGGCGAGGGCGAACTCGCGCGCCGAGAGCTCCACCTCGCGCGTGCCGACGAGCGCCTTGCGCGTGCGCACGTCGAGCACCAGGTCGCCGTGCCGGAGCTGTGCGGCAGCCGACGGCACGTCACGACGCATGCGCAGCCGGATGCGGGCCAGCAGCTCGTCGAACCGGAAGGGCTTGCCCAGATAGTCGTCGGCACCGCCTTCGAGGCCCGCCACCGTGTCCTCGAGGTCGACGCGTGCCGTCAGCATGATGACGGGCAGCCGCGAGCCGGAGCCGCGCAGCTGCTCGAGCACCTGGAAGCCGTCCATGCCGGGCAGGTTGATGTCGAGCACCAGCAGGTCGAACTCGCCGCTCAACGCCAGATCGAGCGCCGCGGGACCGGTCGTCGCGACTCGCGTGGCGAAGCCGGAGGCACGCAGGCCCTTGTCGATGAACCCGGAGATCCGCGCCTCGTCGTCAGCGATGAGAACGGATGCCATCCAGGACCCCTTCCTCGAGCACGTGCGATTCCACAGGCGACGGTGCGACCGGGCCGCGGTCGCCGCCGAGCGGCACTGCGATGACGAACACCGCACCGCCGCCCGGAGCGTCGTAGACGGCGACGTCTCCGCCGTGGGCTCGTGCGATCATCCGCACGATGTCGAGGCCGAGCCCGCTTCCCGTCGCGCCGCGGCCCTCGACATCCGTCCCGCGATGGAACCGCGCGAACACGGCGGACTTCATGGCGTCCGCCACACCTGGTCCGCGGTCGCGCACCCACAGCTCCCACGCGTCGCCGACCACGGCGGTGCCGATCGTGACGCGTCCGCCCCCGTGGCTCGCGGCGTTCTGCACGAGCTGCAGCGCGGCCTGCGTGATGCGCGCGGCGTCGAGCGTCACGACGGCGTCGACGAGTCGTCCGGGCGTGACCTCGGCGCCCTCGACCATCTCCGCCTTCCGCACGATCTGACGGGCGAGCTCGCCGGCATCCGTCTCGCGCAGCCTGACGGGGTGCGGTCCGTAGAGGGATGCCGCCCCGGCGAGGTCTCGGACGAGCACGCCCATCCGCTCCAGCTCGTCGATCGCAAGGCCCCGCGTCTCGCGCACGTCGGCGGGATCGTCGGCATCCATCACCTCGACGTAGCCGCGCACGATCGTGATCGGCGTCTTCAGCTCGTGGCCGACGTCGCTGAGCAGGCGCCGCTGCGAGTCGAGGGCGCGGTCGAGGCGATCGAGCATGTCGTTGAGGGTCTCGGCGAGCTCCGACACGTCGTCGCGCCCGTGCACCGGCAGTCGCTCGTCCTCGTCGAGCGATTGCGCGGAGATGCGCCGCGTGGTCTCGCGCATCTCGCGCAGCGGCCGCAGCAGGCGGGACGCCACGACCGCCCCGACCGCCGCCACCGCCACGACGGCGACCGCAGCCACGGCGAGGAACACGCGGGCGGTGCTGTCGATCTCGGCGAGCTCGGCGGCGAGGTCGTATGCCATGACGAACACCGCGCTGTCGGCCCCGGCCGCATCGGTGGATGCGGGGACCTCGATCGGTGCGGCGAGATACCGCCAGCGCACGCCGTCTTCGGCGAAGGTGCCGATCGCCGGTGCGCCGTCAGCCACGGCGCGCAGGGCGTCGCGAGCGATGGCGGGGTGGTCCTGCAGCGACACGTCGAGCGGGACGCCCGGCACGAACGCGATCCGCCCGTCGACGATGCCGATCGCGCCGGTGTTGTCGTCGGGGCTCATGCGCTGCACCACCGCGCGCAGCGCCTCCTCCGACGACGCCCACTCGCCGGAGCCGCCCAGTCCTTCGGCGACGATGAAGCGTGCCGACTCGAGGTTCGCCTCCAACCGGTCCTCCACGTTCTGCAGCACGCTCGCGCGCTCGACGAGGTACACGGTCGCCCCGACGCCCAGCATCCCGATCGCCGCGACGATCGTGATCACCGCGACGATGCGCGTGCGTACCGACAAGCTCGGCCAGCGCCCGCGCGCTTCCCGCATCGTCTGCCCGTCGCCGCCCACGTGTCCAGTATTTCGGCTGGCCGGGCCGCCGGGGATCCGTATAAGAGA
>JASGDZ010000094.1:0-4053 GCA_047606835.1 Microbacterium sp.
CGCGCGCTCGCCGGTGGCGGCGTGGTCGCGCTCGGCGGCGGAGCCGTGCTCGACGCGGACACGCGCGCCGACCTCGGCGCGCACCGCGTCGTGCTGCTCACGGTCGACCCGCGCGTCGTGCGCGGTCGCATCGGCGACGGCAGCAGGCCGCTGCTGGCGGGCGAGAACCCCGTGCAGCGCTGGAGCCGCATCGCCCGCGAGCGCCGCCCGCTGTACGACGAGGTCGCCGACGTCGTGTTCGACACGTCGCGCGGCCCGCTGCAGCAGGTCGTGGACGCGGTGCTGGCCTGGATCGGACAAGCCGAGGGGGAGAAGGGGCATGAGTGAGACGACGATCCGTGTGGCGGGGGCGACGCCGTACGACATCCTGGTCGGCCGGGGCCTGCTCGGCCGACTGCCGGAGCTGATCCCCGACGCCGCCCGCAAGCTTCTCGTCGTGCACCCGCCCACGCTGCGCGCGCAGGCGGAGGCGCTGCGTGAGACGCTGCTCGGGCGCGAGCACCAGGTGCTGCTGGCGGAGGTGCCGGATGCCGAGGCCGGCAAGCGCGTCGAGGTCGCCGCGTTCTGCTGGCAGGTCATGGGGCAGGCAGACTTCACCCGCACCGACGTCGTCGTCGGGTTCGGCGGGGGAGCGGTCACCGATCTCGCCGGGTTCGTCGCAGCCACGTGGCTGCGCGGCGTCGCCGTCGTGCAGGTGCCGACGACGGTGCTCGCGATGGTGGATGCCGCCGTCGGCGGCAAGACCGGGATCAACACCGCCGAGGGCAAGAACCTCGTGGGCGCCTTCTGGGCGCCGCACGCGGTGCTGTGCGACCTCGACCTGCTCGACACGCTCGGTCGCAACGAGCTCGTCGCGGGGTACGCGGAGGTCGTGAAGGCCGGCTTCATCTGGGCTCCCGAGATCCTCGAGCTGATCGAGGCCGACGCCGACGAGGCGGTGAACCCACGATCGGCGGCCTTCCGGCGCACGCTGGAGCTCGCGATCGACATGAAGGCGCGCGTCGTCGGCGAGGACTTCCGAGAGGCGGGCCTGCGCGAGATACTCAACTACGGACACACGCTCGGCCACGCGATCGAGCACGCCGAGCGCTATCAGTGGCGCCACGGCGCCGCGATCTCGATCGGCATGGTGTTCGCCGCCGAGCTGTCCCGGCTCGCCGGGCGCCTTCCCGACGACGCGGCGCAGCGGCACCGCGACATCCTGGGCTCGCTCGGGCTGCCGCTGAGCTACCGTCCGGGCGCGTGGCCGCAGCTGCTCGCGACGATGCAGCGCGACAAGAAGAGCCGCGCGGGGATGCTGCGCTTCATCGTGCTCGACGACATCGCCCGACCCACCGTGCTGCAAGCGCCCGACGAGTCGCTGCTGTTCGCCGCGTACCAGGAGGTCGCGGGCTGACCGGCCACTCTGCCGAGTGAACGCGTCGCGGCGCACGGAACCCGCGCTACACTGATCCCGTGGCAAATCTGACGATCGTGGTCGACGACAGCGTGCTCAAGCGTGCCCGCATCCGAGCGCTGGAGCAGGGCACCTCCGTCAACGCCGTCCTTCGCGACTACCTCGCCGACTACTCGGAAACCGATGGCGCGACTGTTGCTCGGCGCGAGCTCGCCGCGCTCGCGCGCGCTTCGACGGCGTCGAGCAGCGCCGCAGGACGAACGTGGACGCGCGACGAGCTCCATGAGCGCAGCGCCTGATGGCATCCGCGTTCCTCGACACGAACGTGCTCGTCTACGCGTTCGACGGCTGCGATCCGGCAAAACGAGCACGCGCGATCGAGATTCTCGAGCGTGCACCCGACGAACTGGTCGTGAGCGCACAGGTGCTGGGCGAGTTCTACGTCACCGTGACGCGCAAGCTCGCGACGCCACTGCCTCCCTCCACCGCCGCGGCGGCCGTCGAGCAGCTCGCCCGCCACACCGTGATCATGACCGATGCGACGCTCGTACGCGCAGCGGTCGACACGTCGACGCGCTCGCAGATCTCATACTGGGACGCGCTCATCGTCGAAGCCGCCGCGCGCGCCGGTTGCGAGCGCATCCTCACGGAGGATCTCGCCGACGGGTCGACGATCCGCGGCGTCCGGATCGAGAACCCGTTCCGTTCTGAGGAGGCCGCACGGTGACCGTGCGCCGCCTCCTGCTCGTCAACGGGCCGAACCTGAACCTGCTCGGCACGCGCGAGCCGGAGGTCTACGGGCACGACACCCTCGCCGACGTCGAGCGCCTGGTCGCCGAGACCGCGTCCGCGCGCGGCTTCGAGGTGCGCGCCGTGCAGAGCAACCACGAGGGGGTCCTCATCGACGCGATCCACGCCGCCCGCGACGACTGCGCCGGGATCGTCATCAACCCCGGCGGCCTCACGCACACGTCGGTGGTGCTGCGCGACGCGCTCTCCGGCGTCGCCCTGCCCGTGGCGGAGGTGCACATCTCCGACGTGATGCGGCGCGAGGAGTTCCGGCACCATTCGTATGTGGCCGACGTCGCGGCGGTGCACGTGGTCGGCGAGGGCGTGCGCGGCTACGCCGCCGCCACGGAACGCTTGATCGCCGTCATCGCCGGGCAGACGGAGGGATGCTCGTCGTGACGGCCCTCGCGGATGTCGGAGGAGTCGTCCGATGTCGGAGGATCCGCGCGATGACCTCCGACATCGGCGCGATTCTCCGACATCCGGGGCGCGACCGGCTGACCGCGGGCATCCCGTAGAATCGGATGTCGGCCTCCGGCCCCCGCCTCACGAACGGAATCCTCGCACCCATGGCATCCACCGCAGACATCAAGAACGGCGTCGTCCTCAACATCGACGGACAGCTCTGGAGCGTCGTCGAGTTCCAGCACGTCAAGCCCGGCAAGGGCGGCGCGTTCGTGCGCACGAAGCTCAAGAACGTCGTGACGGGCAAGGTCGTCGACCGCACCTACAACGCTGGTGCGAAGGTGGAGATCGAGAACGTCGACCGCCGCGACTTCACCTACCTGTACAACGACGGCGAGGGCTTCGTGTTCATGGACACGACGGACTACGACCAGGTCACGGTGTCCGCGACGACCGTCGGCGACGCGGCCAACTTCCTGCTGGAGAACCAGCAGGTGACCATCGCGCTCAACAACGGCAACCCGCTGTACGTCGACCTCCCGGCATCCGTCGTGCTGGAGATCACCTACACCGAGCCGGGCCTGCAGGGAGACCGGTCGTCGGCGGGCACCAAGCCCGCGACGGTGCAGACCGGCTACGAGATCCAGGTGCCGCTCTTCCTCGAGACCGGCACGAAGGTCAAGGTCGACACGCGCACGGGCGACTACCTCGGCCGCGTCAGCTGACCCGGCCCCGCGATGAGCGCACGCACGAAGGCGCGCAAGCGCGCCCTCGACATCCTCTTCCAGGCCGATGTGCGGGGCGAGGAGCCTGCCGTCATCCTCGCCGCCGAGGCCAAGCGCGCCGCGAACGAGCCGGCGCGCGAGGCGTCGTGGCTGTACGCGCGCGAGATCGTCGACGGTGTCATCGACAACCGCGACGAGATCGACGAGCAGATCACGACGTTCGCCAAGGACTGGTCGCTCGCGCGGATGCCGGCGGTGGACCGGGCCCTGCTGCGCATCGGCGTGTGGGAGCTGCTGCACAACGACGACGTGCCCGCCGCGGTGGCGATCGACGAGGCCGTCGAGCTCGCGAAGGAGTTCTCCACCGACGACTCGGGGGCCTTCATCCACGGGGTGCTGGGCCGCATCGTCCGCGCCTCGTGAGTCATGTACCACCGATGCGAGCGGTGGTACACTCGCGCCATGCCGACGGCTCTGCCTCGCATTCAGGTGACCCAGACCGAGCCCGTCGCGCGCGCCCTCGATGTCGCCGCGAGGGAGTGGCCGGGTGTGCCGCGCTCCGAGCTGGTGGCGAGGCTCCTGGTGCGCGGTGGAGCCTCGGTCGAGGCGGCGCGCGCCGCACGGCGTGCGGAGAGGCGGAAGGCGCTGCTGGAGTCTCGCGGCACGTTTGCGGATGCCTATCCTCCCGGCTATCTGGACGAGTTGCGGAAGGACTGGCCGGATTGATCGTCCTCGACG
>JASGDZ010000095.1:0-4676 GCA_047606835.1 Microbacterium sp.
AGCGCGTCGCCGAGCTCGGCCTCGGTCGCGGGCTCGGCCCCGGTCGCGGGCTCGGCCCCGGGTGCGGGCTCGGCCCCGGTCGCGGGCTCGGCCCCGGGTGCAGGCTCGGCCAGAGGCGGGCGCGGCGCGAGGGAGGCCTCCTTCGCGAGGAGCTTCTGAGCCAGGGCGAGCGACGGCATCCGCTCGCTCACGCCGTCCAGCACCGACCGGCGCTCGTGCTTCTCGGCGGCCTTCGCCGCGTTCCACAGCACCAGCACCCGCTCAGGGGTGTCGGCGGTCTCGCCCGCGAAGACGTGCGGATGCCGGCGCACCATCTTGTCGACGAGCCCCGCGGCGACGTCGTCGATGTCGAACGGGTCGTCGGGGTCGCGCGACGCGATCTCGGCGTGGAACAGAACCTGCCAGAGCACGTCGCCGAGCTCCTCGCGCAGTTCGGCGCGCGAGCCCTGCTCGACGGCGTCGACGAGCTCGGCGCTCTCCTCCAGGAGGTAGGGCACGAGGTCGCGGTGGTCGATCCGCTGCGTCCACACGCAGCGGTCGCGCACAGCGCGCATCGTCTCGGCGGCGGCGCGCAGCGGATCGGCGTGCGCTGCGCGCGGGTCGGGCGCGGCATCCGTCATGACTCCACCTGCATCCTTCGATGATGCCGTGCCCTCGCCGACACGACACCCGCGGAGGCGGCGAGCGAGACCGCGGAGCCTGCGAGCACCGCGAGCGTCGCCTGATCCACGAGCTCCGAGTCGCCGCGCAGCGCCAGCTGCGCGAGCAGCAGCGACACCGTGAACCCGATGCCGCCGAGGGCGCCCACGGCGACCAGGTCGCCGACTGCGAGCCGCGGCGTGCCCGGCGCGTGCAGCAGCAGCTGGCCGAGCCACCCTGCGCCCGCGATGCCGACGAGCTTGCCGGCCGGCAGCGCCACGAGCACCCCCCAGAAGGCGGGCGACAGCTCCGCGGGCCGCACGTCGGGGAACGGCACGAGCGCGGCCGACAGCGCGAACAGCGGCAGGACCGCCGCGTTCACCCACGGCTGAACCCCGTGCCGGATGCGCCCTCCGGGCGACGGCGCGACGGCGATGCCGAGCAGCACGCCGGCGATCGTCGCGTGCACGCCGGAGGCGAGCACCAGCGCCCACGCGGTCGCGGCGAGCACGATCATGGCGATGATCGCCACCGTCGCACGCGCACCGCCGAGCAGGCGGCTCGCCGCGGCGAACCCCGCGACGGCCACGAGCGCCGCAGCCAGCAGGCCGAGGTCGACCCCCGTGCCGAACAGCACCGCGATGAAGACGATGCCGACGAGGTCGTCGAGGATCGCGAGGGCGAGGAGGAACGCCCGCAGCGCCGGAGGCAGCCCCGCGCCGAACACGGCCAGCACCCCCAGCGCGAACGCGATGTCGGTCGCCGTCGGGATCGGCCAGCCGCCGAGCACGTCGGTGCCGGCCGTGATCGCAAGGTAGATCGCGATCGGAACGGCCACACCGCCTGCCGCCGCGATCGCGGGCAGGAGCGCGCGCCTGGCGCTGCGCAGCTCCCCCTCGGTCAGCTCGTGTCGCAGCTCGACGGCGACGGCGAAGAAGAAGACCGCGAGCAGCCCGTCGGAGATCCAATGCCCCAGCGAGAGGTCGAAGGGCGTGCCGGGGACGCCGAGCCGCACCTGCTGGAGCCCGATCGCGCCGGCTCCCAGCGGCGAGTTGGCCACGACGAGGCCGGCGGCGGCCGCGGCGAGCAGGAGCACCGCGGGGAACCGCTCGGATCTCAGAAGGCGCATCGCCGCCGATGCTACCCGGACCGCGGTGCGTGATCTCCGCGAAATACGGTCGCGTTAGCGTGGAGGGATGACCGACTCCGCGACGCCGGCTCCCACGACCGAGGCGATCGATCCGGCTGGTCGCTTCGAGGCCGGTCAGGAACTGCCCGCACGCATGCGCTCCGACGTGCGCGTGCTCGGCTCGCTGCTGGGCAGGGTGCTGCGCGAGAGCGGGTCGCCCGGACTGTACGACGACGTCGAGCGCCTGCGCACCGCCACCATCCAGGCGTACACGGACGACACGCCCGAGGCGTTCGACCGAGCGGTCGCGATCGCGGACTCCTTCTCGGTCGACCGTGCCGACGAGGTCGCGCGCGCCTTCACGGTGTACTTCCACCTCGCGAACCTCGCCGAGGAGCACCAGCGCGTGCGCGTGCTCCACGAGCGGGAGGGGCAGCCGGAGCGAGAGGATGCCGCCGACTCCGTCGCCGCCGCCTTCGCGCGGCTGTCCGCGGAGGTCGGCCGCGACGCCGCGCTGCGGCGGCTGCAGTCGCTGCGGTTCCACCCGGTGTTCACCGCGCATCCCACCGAGGCGCGCCGCCGCGCGGTCTCGACGAGCGTGCGCCGGCTCGCGGCGCTGCTGATCGAGCACGACGCCACGACCGAGGGCGGCGCCGACCAGCGCCGCACGCGCCGCCGCATGCTGGAGGAGATCGACACGCTGTGGCGCACCGCTCCCCTGCGCGCCGAGAAGCCGTCGCCGGTCGACGAGGTGCGGGCCGTCATGGCGGTGTTCGACGAGACGCTCTACCGCGCGGTGCCGCAGGTCTACCGCCGCGTCGACGACGCGCTGCAGGGGTGGGATGCCGGCGGCACCGCGCCGCTCGTGCGCCCGTTCGTGCGCATGGGCACGTGGGTCGGCGGCGACCGCGACGGCAACCCGTTCGTCACCGCATCGGTGACGCGCAGCGCGGCGGCGATCGCGAGCGACCACGTGCTGCGGGGTCTGGAGACCACCGCGATGCGGGTCGGGCGCACGCTCACCCTCGACGCGGCGTCCACTCCCCCGAGCGCCGCGCTCCTGGCCGTGTGGGAGCGGCTGCGTGAGGCCGACCCCGCGACGGCAGATGAGGTCGCCAAACGATCGCCGAACGAGCCGCACCGGCGCGTCCTGCTGCTGCTGGGCCGGAGGATCGCCGCGACCCGCACGCGAGAGCGCGCCCTCGCCTATCGCGACCCCGCGGAGCTCCTCGCCGACCTCGAGACCGTGCAGGGCTCGCTCGTCGCCGCGGGTGCCCCGCGGCAGGCGTACGGCGAGCTGCAGCAGTTCGTGTGGCAGGTGCGCACATTCGGCTTCCATCTCGCCCAGATCGAGGTGCGCCAGCACTCGGCCGTGCACCGGGCCGTGCTGGCCGAACTGGACGGGCGCGAGCCCGACGGCGCGCTCAGCGCGCAGGCGGAGGAGGCGCTCGACGTCTTCCGTGCGATCGCGCACATCCAGCGGGAGTACGGACCGGAGGCCGCCGGCCGCTACATCGTGTCGTTCACGCAGTCGGCGGACGACCTGCTCAACGTGCACCGTCTGGCGCGTCACGCCGCAGCCGACGGGTCGGCGGGTCCGGTGCTCGACGTCATCCCGCTGTTCGAGACGTTCGCCGACCTGCAGGCGGCGCCCGGCATCCTCGCCGAGGCGATCGAGCATCCCGAGTTCGCCGCGCACCTGGCCGCGACCGGCCGCCGCATGGAGGTCATGCTCGGCTACTCCGACTCCTCGAAGGACGTCGGGCCGGTCGCTGCGAACCTGGCGCTGTACGACGCGCAGGCGGCGATCTCGGCGTGGGCGCGGGACCACGACATCGAGCTCACCCTGTTCCACGGGCGCGGCGGGGCGCTCGGCCGCGGCGGGGGGCCCGCGAACTCCGCGATCCTGGCGCAGCCGCCGCACAGCGTGGACGGCCGGTTCAAGCTCACCGAGCAGGGCGAGGCGATCTTCGCACGATACGGCGACCCGGCGATCGCGATGAGGCACATCGACCAGGTCGCCGCGGCGACGCTGCTGGCATCCGCGCCCTCGATAGAACGCCGCAACAGCGCGGCCGCGGAGCGCTTCCGCGACGTCGCCGCGACGATGGATGCCGCCTCCCGGGCGCGCTTCTTCTCGCTCGTGAAGGCGCCGGGGTTCGCTGCGTGGTTCGCGACGGTCACCCCCATGGAGGAGGTGGGCCTGCTCCCGCTGGGCTCGCGCCCGGCGCGGCGCGGGCTGTCCGTCGAGTCGCTCGAAGACCTGCGGGCCATCCCGTGGGTGTTCGCGTGGACCCAGGCCCGCATCAACCTCGCCGGGTGGTTCGGGCTCGGCTCGGCGCTGGAGGCGGTCGGCGACGAGCGCGTGCTGCGCGAGGCGTACCAGCAGTGGCCGCTGTTCCAGACGCTCGTCGACAACGTCGCGATGAGCCTCGCGAAGACCGACGAGCGCCTCGCGCGCCGCTACCTCGCGCTCGGCGATCGCGACGATCTCGCCGAGCTCGTGCTGCACGAGCTCGCACTGACCCGCGACGGCGTCGTGTCCGTCACGGGAGGCCGAGAGCTGCTGCAGAACCGGCCGGTGCTGCAGCGGGCGGTGAAGATGCGCAGCCCGTACGTGGACGCGCTGTCGCTGCTGCAGTTGCGCGCGCTTCGGGCACTGCGGGAGGCGCCCGACGGCGCTCCGGCCGACCCCGCGTTGCAGCGGCTGCTGCTGCTGACGGTGAGCGGCGTCGCCGCGGGGCTGCAGAACACCGGCTGAGCGCCGCGAACAGGCGGGTGGCTCAGTCCACACGCCTGTCTTCGGCGTGCCGGGAGAGGCTGCGCCCGTACCGCTCGGTGAGCTGCACCATGAGATCGGGGGTCTGCCGGTCGACACCGAACACGAACCCGGGGAAGTCGAGCTCGG
>JASGDZ010000096.1:0-3257 GCA_047606835.1 Microbacterium sp.
CGAGCCCCTGAGGATGGGCCCCCGAGAGGATGGACGATGGTCACTCGCCAGGTGCCGAAGATCTCCGAGCTGTCGGAGCTGATGCGGTTCAAGAGCCCCGACCTCAACGCGAGACGGCGTCGGCTGGACGCGGCGCTGACGATCGCCGACCTGCGGGCGATCGCGAAGCGGCGCACCCCGCGGGCGGCCTTCGACTACACCGACGGCGCGGCGGAGGGAGAGCTGTCGCTGGCCAGGGCGCGCCAGGCGTTCGAGGACGTCGAGTTCCACCCGGAGGTGCTGCGCCCCGCCGAGTCGGTCGACACGTCCGTGACGATCCTCGGCGGTGCGAGCGCGTTGCCGTTCGGGATCGCGCCGACCGGGTTCACGCGCCTGATGCAGACCGAGGGGGAGACCGCGGGCGCCGGTGCGGCGGGGGCCGCCGGCATCCCGTTCACCCTCTCCACGCTCGGCACCACCGCGATCGAAGACGTGAAGAAGGCGAACCCCGCCGGGCGCAACTGGTTCCAGCTGTACGTGATGCGCGATCGGGAGATCTCGTACGGGCTGACGCGCCGCGCCGCGGCGGCCGGGTTCGACACGCTGATGTTCACCGTGGACACGCCGGTGGCCGGCGCGCGGCTGCGCGACAAGCGCAACGGGTTCTCGATCCCGCCGCAGCTGACCGTGGGCACGATCCTGGACGCCCTCCCGCGACCCTGGTGGTGGTTCGACTTCCTGACCACCCCGAAGCTGGAGTTCGCGTCGCTGTCGAGCACCGGCGGCACCGTCGGCGAGCTGCTCGACGCCGCGATGGACCCCACGATCGGCTACGACGACCTGGAGGTGATCCGCGGCCTGTGGCCGGGCAAGCTCGTCGTGAAGGGCGTGCAGTCGGTGGAGGACGCGAAGCGGCTCATCGACCGCGGCGTCGACGGCATCGTGCTGTCCAACCACGGCGGCCGCCAGCTCGACCGCGCGCCCGTGCCCTTCCACCTGCTGCCGGAGGTGGTGCGCGAGGTGGGCCGCGACGCCACCGTGATGGTCGACACCGGCATCATGAACGGCGCCGACATCGTGGCATCCGTCGCCCTCGGCGCGCAGTTCACGCTGATCGGGCGCGCCTACCTGTACGGGCTCATGGCGGGGGGACGCGCGGGCGTCGACCGCACGATCGCGATCCTGCGCGAGGAGATCGTGCGCACCATGAAGCTCCTCGGCGTGTCGAGCCTCGCCGAGCTCGAGCCGCGTCACGTCACCCCGTTGCGGCGGCTCGCGCCGATCCGGGCGGGCGACGAACGGGTCTCGCCGTGAGCGCCGTCGTGGTCGTCGGCAGCATCAACGTCGACTACACCGCCCGCGTCGATCGGCTTCCCGGCGCCGGTGAGACCGTCGGCGGCGGCACGCTGCGGCGGATCGCCGGCGGCAAGGGCGCGAACCAGGCGGCGGCCGCGGCGCGCCTCGGCGCGCGGGTGCGCATGATCGGCGCCGTGGGTGACGACGGCGACGGTCCGTGGTCGCGGCAGCAGCTGCGGGCCGCGGGGGTGGATGTCGGCGGGGTCCGCACCGCCGACGCACCGACCGGCGTGGCCCTCATCGGCGTCGACGCCCACGGCGAGAACCAGATCATCGTGTGCCCCGGCGCCAACGCCGAGGTCGACCTCGGCGACGTGCGGCTGTCCGCCGACGAGGCCGTGATCACTCAGCTCGAGCTGCCGCTGGGCATCGTCGCCGCGCTCGCCGAGGCCTGCCCGGGCTTCCTCGTCGTGAACGCCTCGCCCGCGCAGCCGCTGCCGCCGCACGTCGTGGAGCGCACCGATCTGTTCATCGTGAACGAGTCGGAGTACGCGCTCATGCCGCAGCTGCACGGCGCGCGCCGGGTCGCCGTCACCTACGGCGCCGACGGCGCTGCGCTGTATGCCGACGGGGCGCGGACCGCACGCGTGCCGGGTCGGCCGGCGCGCGTCGTGAGCACCGTCGGCGCCGGCGACGCGTTCTGCGCCGCCCTCGTGCTGGCGCTGCGCCGCGGTTTCGACGACCGGCAGGCGCTCGCCGTCGCCTGCGCCGTCGGCGCGGCGGCCGTCGAGCATGAGGAGAGCCGCCCGCCGTTCCAGCCGCTCGACGCGTACGTCGAAGGGGTGGGGGTGTGACCGGCTTCCCGGTCGTCGGCGGCGGCACCGGTCGCGACGGCGCCGCCGCCCTTCGGACGCCCGCGGTGAGCGTCTAGACTCACGCCATGCCCGTCAGCGCGCAAGAGCACAGCTTCGTGGATGCCGGCGGCGTCCGCATCGTCTACGACGTGTATCCCGCCGTCGGCGCGCCGCGGGCCGCGGTGCAGCTGCTGCACGGCGTGGGCGAGCACGCGGGGCGGTACGCACGGGTGGCGACGGTCCTGGCGGAGGCGGGCTTCGTCGTCTACGCCGACGACCACCGTGGGCACGGGCGCACCGGCATGGGCCAGCACGGGTCCGCGGCGAAGCTCGGCCGGCTCGGCAAAGGGGGGCACCGCGCTGCCGTCGCCGCGGTGTGGCAGTTCACCGAGCTCATCCGCGCCGAGCATCCCGACCTCCCGCTCGTGCTGATCGGGCACTCGTGGGGGTCGTTCCTCGCGCAGATCCTCGTGAACGACCACTCCGACGCATACGACGCCGTCGTGCTGAGCGGCTCGGCGCTGCGCTGGCCCGGATCGCTGAACGCGGGCGACCTCAACGCGAGGTTCACGGGGAAGGACGCGACGGGCGTCGAGTGGCTGGCATCCGACCTCGCCGTCGGCAAGGCGTTCCTGGCGGACCCGCTGACCACCGACGTGCCGCTGCTGAGGCTCTTCGGGCCCGTCGACGCGGCGAGGCTCTTCGGCCGTCCCCGGCAGGGACTGGGCCGTGACGTCCCGCTGCTGCTCATGGTCGGCCGCGACGACCCGGTCGGCGGTCCGCGCAGCGTGCACCGGCTCGCCGACGCCTACCGCAAGCGCTCGGAGCTCACCGACGTGACGACGCTCGTCTACCCGGGCGTGCGGCACGAGATCTTCAACGACGTCAGTCAGGACGAGGTGTTCGCCGACCTCCTGGCCTGGCTCGACATCCGCATCCCGCGCCCCTGAGCCCCGCCCGGTGCCCTTGCCTGGCGCCCTCGCCGGGCGGGCTCGCCCGGCGGGCTCGCCCGGCGCCCCGTCCGGCGCCCCCGCCAGGCCCGGGTTGCCGGTCCCGGGTTGCCGAGTCCATCCATTCGTGCGCGAGTCCATCCGCCGAGTGAAGGTGGATGGATGGACTCGCCGCGGA
>JASGDZ010000097.1:0-8686 GCA_047606835.1 Microbacterium sp.
CCAGGTGCTGTGCCTCGATCTCGGGAAGCCGCGGCGAGTCGACGCGGAGAACATCGGCGCCGGCGAAGGCGAGATCGCGCGCGGCGATCGGACCGGCGATCACGCGGGTGAGATCGAGGACGCGGATGCCGTCCAGCGGCGCTGCGGCCCCCGATCGCCAGGGCTCGTGCCCGGCGGCGCCCTGCTCCCGGCGGAGGACGGCGATCGGATCGCGGGAGACGCAGACGCCCTCGGGATGCGCCTCCCACGCGGCGGGCTCCCTGACGGCTCCGACGATCGCGCCCGTCTCGGCCGCCCGATCCTCCAGCGCCGCCGCATCCCACCGTGCGATCGCGCGCGCGACGTCGTCGCTTGCGGCGTCGGGGGCGACGCCGAGGATGTCGGCGAGCCGCCGCGCGTGATGCGGATAGTTGCCGTGGGTGCGCACCCAGCCGTCCGCCGCCTGCCAGAAGCCCGACAGCGCCGCCCACGCGGCGGGCGCCTCGCCGTCGATGCGCAGATGGCGCTCGCACTGCGCGGAGGTGGTCAGCCGGTCGCCGTCGAGGCGCACCGTCGCCGGCTCGGCGAGGAGCCCGCGTTCGAGCTGCACCTGCTGGATCGCGAGGGCGACGAGCCCGACGCTGTCGGCGAGCAGAGCGGCGGCCGGCACCGCCGACGGCAGCGTCGGCGGGGGATCCGCGTCCGCGACCGCGTCCAGCGCCGCGTCCTGGCCGCCGAGCTCCCGCCAGGCCGCGCGACCCATCGCCGACACGCTCATCGCGCGCCTGTGCTGCCGGCGGCCTTGTCCAGTTCCCGGCACACCTGCGCGTGCAGGTCGGCGTGGAACGCCACGATCCGCACGTCTTGCACTGCGGTGCGCGCGGCGGCGAGGGTGTTCACGGCGACCGCGACGGCATCCCGCTGCGGCCACCCGTAGACGCCCGCGCTGATGAGCGGGAACGCGATGCTGCGCACGCCCAGTTCGTCGGCCACCTCCAGCGCGCGGCGGTAGCACGACTCCAGCAGGGCGCGGTCGCGTTCGCCCGCGGTGTAGTTCGGCCCGACGGTGTGGATCACCCATCTCGCCGGCAGGTCGCCCGCCGTGGTCCACCCGGCGTCCCCCGTCGCGAGGCCGTGGGGGAAGCGGGCGACGCAGTCGCGCAGCACCTGAGGTCCGCCGGCACGATGGATCGCTCCGTCGACCCCGCCGCCGCCGCGCATCCGCTTGCTCGCGGCGTTGACGATCGCGTCGACGTCCTGCGTCGTGATGTCACCGAGTACCGCCTCGATGATCGGCATGGGATGAGTCTGCCTCATCCGCCCGCGTTCGTCATCCGCTCGCGTCGGCGACGACGGCGCCGAGAAGAACCTGGGCGTGGATGATGCGCTCGCGGCGGCAGTCGTGGGAGTGTGGAGGTCATGATCGTCACGCTGACCGCGAATCCGTCGCTGGATCGCACGATCACCCTCGGCGCGGCGCTGCGACCGGGGCACGTGCAGGCGGCGGTTTCCGCGCGCGAGGATGCCGGCGGCAAGGGCATCAACGTCGCCCGGGTCGTCGCGGCCGCAGGCGTGGACACCCTCGCCGTGCTTCCGCTGTCCGCAGACGACCCGTTCGGGGCGGCGCTCGGCGCCTCGGGCGTTCCGGCGCGCCCCGTCGCGATCTGCGGGCGGGCCCGCGCGAACGTCACGATCACCGACCCGGACGGCACGACGACGAAGCTCAACCTGCCGGGCGCCGCGCTGGAGGGCGCCGAACGGGACGCGGTCGTCGACGCGGTCGTGGAGGCGTGCGCCGGGGCACGCTGGCTCGCCCTGGCCGGCTCGCTCCCGCCGGGCGCGGGCGACGACTTCTACGTCGATGTGATCGCCGCGGTGCGGTCGCGGTGGGGCGAGGATGCTCCGCTCATCGCCGTCGACACGTCCGGCGCGGCTCTGCGCGCCGTCGTCGAGCGCGGCGCGCCCGACCTGATCAAGCCCAACGACGAGGAGCTCGCCGAGCTGGTCGGCACGGCACCCCTCACCGGCGACGACCTCGCCGCCTCCGTGCTGGCCGTCGCCCGGGCCCTCGTGCCTGGCCGTGTCGCATCCGCCCTCGTCACCCTCGGCGCAGACGGCGCCGTGCTCGTCACGGCCGACGGCGCGTGGGCGGCCGGGCCCCCCGGCATCCAGGTCGTCAGCACCGTGGGGGCCGGCGACAGCTCGCTCGCCGGCTACCTGCTCGCCGATCACGCGGGCGCTTCGCCGGAGGACCGGCTGCGGTCCGCGATCCGCTACGGCGCGGCGGCGGCATCCCTCCCCGGCACCCAGCCGCCCACGCCCGCCGATCTGCCCCCCGGCGACATCGCCGTCCGGCCCCTTCACTCCTGACCCTCTCCCACGAACCCACCAAAGACTCCCACGAACCCACCAAAGACGGAGGTCACCCGTGTCAGACACGATCACACCCGAGCTCGTCAGCCTCGACATCGGGCTCGGCGACGACAAGGCGGCGGTCATCCGCTCGCTCGCCCAGCGTGTGGCGGCGCAGGGTCGCGCCACCGACGCGGAAGGGCTGTTCGCCGACGCGTGGGCGCGCGAGCAGAAGGACGAGACCGGGCTGCCGGGCGGGATCGCGATCCCGCACGCGAAGAGCGCCGCGGTGACGACGCCGTCGCTCGCGTTCGCGCGGCTGCAGCCCGGGGTCGACTTCGGCGCGCCCGACGGCCCGGCCGACCTCGTCTTCCTGATCGCCGCGCCGGACGGCGCCGCGGAGGCGCACCTGGCGATGCTGTCGAAGCTCGCGCGCAGCCTCATGCAGGCCGACTTCACCGGGGGGCTGCGCGAGGCGGCGACGCCGGAGGACGTCGTGCACATCGTGCGCGTGGCGATCGGCGAGGAGGAGGCCGCGCCCGCCGACGAGGCGGCGCCCGTCGAGGCCGTGCCCCAGGTCCCCGTCGCGGCGGCGCCCGGGCTGTCGATCGACGGCCGTGCGGCGCGCATCGTCGCCGTCACGGCGTGCGCGACGGGCATCGCGCACACGTTCATGGCCGCAGACGCACTCACCGCGAAGGGCAAGGAGGACGGTGTCGAGCTCATCGTCGAGCCGCAGGGCTCCAGCGGCTACAAGGCTCTTCCGCAGAGCGTGATCGACGCCGCCGACGCGGTCGTCTTCGCGGTCGACGTCGACGTGCGCGAGCCGCAGCGGTTCGCCGGCAAGCCGGTCGTGCGCGCGTCGGTGAAGGCGGGCATCGAGCGGCCCGGCGAGCTGATCTCCGCTGCCGTCGCCGCCGCGAAGGATCCTTCCTCCGAGCGCGTGGGCGGCACCGCGGTCGCGGCGGCGGCGTCCGACGCGCCCAAGGAGTCGGTGGGAGCGAGCGTCAAGCGGTGGCTCCTCACCGGCGTCAGCTACATGATCCCGTTCGTCGCCGGCGGCGGCCTCCTCATCGCCCTCGGGTTCCTCCTCGGCGGCTACGACGTCACCGATCAGGCGAGCGTCGTGATCGTGGAGAACTCGCTGTGGGATCTGCCCGCCGGCGGACTCGGCCAGTATCTCGGCTCGGTCGCGTTCATGATCGGCTCGACGTCGATGGGCTTCCTGGTCCCGGTGCTCGCCGGTTTCGTGGCCTTCGCGATCGCGGACCGCCCGGGCATCGCGCCGGGCTTCGTCGCGGGCGCGGTCGCCAACCTCATGACCGCGGGCTTCATCGGCGGCATCATCGGCGGCCTGCTCGCGGGCTTCATCGCGTGGTGGCTGGGCCGGCTGGACGTGCCGCGCTGGCTGCGCGGGCTGATGCCGGTGGTGATCATCCCGCTGCTGGCCTCGATCGTGGCATCCGGGCTCATGGTGCTGTTCCTCGGCCGGCCCATCGCCGCGCTCATGGCGATGATGACCGACGGGCTCAACGACCTCGCGGCGACCGGCGCGATCGTGGGCGTCGGCGTGCTGCTGGGGCTCATGATGTGCTTCGACCTGGGCGGCCCCGTCAACAAGGTGGCGTACGCGTTCGCGGTGGCGGGGCTCGGCGAGGCGGCGGCGAGCAACACGACGCCGTACCTGATCATGGCGGCGGTGATGTGCTCCGGGATGGTGCCGCCGCTGGCGATGGCGCTCGCCTCCACCGTGCTGGGCCGCAAGCTCTTCACCCCGGTCGAGCGCGAGAACGGCAAGGCGGCGTGGCTGCTCGGGTTCTCGTTCATCTCGGAGGGCGCCATCCCGTTCGCGGCGGCCGACCCGCTGCGCGTCATCCCGGCGTCCATGGTCGGCGGCGCGATCACGGGCGGGCTCAGCATGATCTTCCAGGTGCAGTCGCGCGCACCCCACGGCGGCATCTTCGTGTTCTTCGCGATCGACCCGATCTGGGGCTTCCTGATCGCGCTCGCCGCGGGCACCGTCGTGTCGGCGCTCGCGATCATCGCGCTCAAGGCGTGGGTGCGCAAGCGCCCGGTCGAGGCCGCGGTCGCCGCGGCGTGAGGCTCGCCGACATCCGCAGCGCCTCGATCCCCGCTAGTCCCAACCCCAACAGAAGGAGACACCATGGCAGAACGCCAGGCCACCATCGCCAGCAGCTCGGGCCTGCACGCCCGTCCCGCGAAGCTCTTCGTGACGGCGGTGCAGCAGAAGGGCATCCCGATCACGATCGCCGTCGAGGGCGGACCGGACCTGAACGCGGGCAGCATCCTGTCGCTCATGGGTCTCGGCGCGTCCAAGGGGACCGTTGTGACGCTGAAGTCCGACGCGGACGGGGCAGACCAGGCGCTCGACGAGCTGGTGACGCTGCTGGAGACCGACCTCGACGCCGTGTGAGCCGCTGGTGCGCTGAGCCGGTGCGCTGAGCCGGCTCGCTGCGCGGCGGGCGAACCGCGTCGGCGCGCGCTTCCCGCCGAGACAGGCCGAAGCGCGACAGACGCGGCCGCGTGTGACGCGCAGCGAGCTGTCTCAGTGCGGCCTCAGTGCGGCGCGGCCGTCAGATGTCGACGCTGTCGCCCGGGTCGAGCGCGAGGAACTCGCCGCCGTGCTGCTCGGTCGCCCACTGCAGCCGCGCCCGGTGCATGCCGCGTCCGACGTCGGACAGCCCCATGTCGTGCGTGCCGAACGCGCGTCGCGGCTTCACGGCGAGCACGAAGTCCATGGCCTCGCCGATCTTGAGCCACGGGCCGCCCATCGGGGCCGAGAGCAGCTGCACGTCGGCGCCGTCGGGCACCGTGTAGGAGTCGCCGGGGTAGTAGAACGCGTCGTTCACGAGGACGCCCACGTTGTCGATGATCGGGATCGACTCGTGGATGACGATGTGCTTCCCGCCGAAGAACTGCAGCGTGAACGGCTCGACGGTGACGGTGTCGCCGGGGCCGACGACCGTGATGTCGTAGCCCGCGGCTGCTCTCGCGACGCCCTTCGGCGCGTAGATCGGGATGCCCGGCACCGCCGCGAGGACGTGGTCGAGGTGCTCGGGCGTCCAGTGGTCGGGATGCTCGTGCGTGAGGACGAGCGCGACGGCGTTCGCGATGTCGTCGAAGGGGAGCGTGAAGTTGCCGGGGTCGATGAGCAGGAGCTTCCCGTCGACCTCGACGCGCAGGGCGGCGTGTTCGTGCTTCGTGACGCGCATGCTCCGAGTCAACCGGGTGCGCGGGGTGTGTGCAACCGGCGTGGGTCGCGCAAGAGGGTGACGAGGACTCCTTCGCGTCCTCGGCGCCGTCCACGGATCGGTTCAGGATCGGTCGAGCGCGTCCTGCGCCGAGACAGCTCGTTGCGCGTCGGATGCTGAACCGTCTGTCGCGCAGCGGCCTGTGTCAGCGTGCGGCTCGACCGCCGCCGCCTCGCGGCGGGAGTCCGCCCACAGGGCAAGTCCGCAGATCCAGATCGCGGCGAGCACGAGCCCCTGGTAGCCGATGATGCCGTCGGCGAGCTGCGCGATCGGGTTGGCCAGGCCGAGCCGGTCGAGCATCCAGCCGATCGCCGCGATCGCCGTCAGGGTCGCGCCGGCGATGCGCAGGATCGCGTAACGACGACTGCGGGACGCCAGCACGAGGGCGGGGAGCACGAGGGCGACCACGCCGAGCTGCATCGCTTCGATGCCGAGGTTGAAGCCGAGCAGGCTGAGGACCAGCTGCCCGGTGTCCAGGCGCAGCTCGGCGAGGGTGAACGAGAACGCGGTGCCGTGGATCAGGCCGAAGGCACCGGCGACGAGCGCCTCGCGGCCGGGGAAGAGCGGTCTGAGGGCGTGCAGGGCGCCGACGAGGATGCTGACGGCGATCAACGCCTCGACCGGGGCGGCGGGGATCTCCAGCCGCGTCAGCGATGCGATCGCGAGGGTCGCCGAGTGACCGATGGTGAAGGCGATCGTGATGGCAAGGATGCGTCTGAACGCCTGCCGCACCGGCGCAGGACCTGCCCAGCGACGCCGTCTGGCCAGCAGCGGTGCAGGCAGCAGCAGCACGAGCAGGAACAGCAGGTGGTCGGTGCCCTCCAGGATGTGGGATGCGCCGAGGCCGAACATCGCGCAGTACCCGGCCCACGCGCTGCCGGCGCCCAGGTCGACTTCGAGCGGGGCGATCGTGCCGGTGGCGGAGTCGACCCGGATGACGCCCACCTCGGTGGTGTGTTCCACGGTGCCGCCGAGCCAGTCGCTGTCGACGACGACGAGGATGCGGTGGGTGATCACCTGGTGGATGATCGCGTCGTCGTCCAGGGTGAAGGCCCGCGTCGACTCGCCGGCCGGCGGGGTGAGCACGGCCTCGGCGACGAGCTCCTGGTAGGCGCCTGTGTCGGTCTGCTCGGCCTCGGAGGCCTGGACGTCCGTGATCTCGGTGGCCCACGTCGCACCGTCGGGCGACGAGACCGCGAGGTGGTCGGCGAGGTAGGCGGCCACGGCATCCGCCTCAGCTGCGTCGAGCACGCCGTCGCCGCCGAGCGGGTCGGCTCCCACCGCCAGGGTCAGGTCGTCGAGCGGCAGCTCGACGGCGGCGGTGACGTGGGTCTCGCCGACGCGAAGGGAGACCACCGAGTGCGGCATCGGATGGGCGGACGCCGGGGCCGTGGCCGCCAGCGCGCCCGCGGTCGCGAGCACCCCGACGGCCAGGGCCTTCACCCAGGTCTTCATGGCCGAGCTTCGGCGCTCAGAACGACAGTTCTCCGCCATAGTCGCGGGTGTGGTCGCGGTAGACGGTGTGGTAGTGGATCTGGTCGGAGTAGACGACGCCGTTCTGGCAGACGAACTCGATCCAGACGCTCGGCCCGTCGATGCGGATGTAGTCACCCTGCGAGGTCAGATCCGTGGAGCCGGAGTAGGAGATGTAGGTCTCGTCCAGCTCGGACTCGTACACCGCCAGCAGGTCCTCGGCGCTCTGGTCGTCGACGATCGACACCCAGGGGGTCATCGCGGCCAGCACGAGCTGCTGCTGGTCGTCCGACAGCGAGGAGACCGCGATGCCGGACTTCGTCTCCGGGAATGCGCCGTCCTGATCGGGGCCCATCAGGACGTCGGTGAACGACTCCGACAGCTTTGCCTGCGACAGCTCGTCGGACGAGAGGCTCGTGATCATCGCCTCGACGGCATCCTTCATGATGTCCAGGGGTGCGTAGGACGTCCCGTCGTCATCGGTCCACGAGGTCGGCTCCACGCCGATGAAGAACGGGGAGCCGCCCTCGACCGCACCGTCCGAGTAGGTCACGTTCACCGCGAGGTGGTGCCCGCCGAACTGGAGCATCCACGTGCCATCGGTGCTCGGCTCCCCGAGGAAGGCCAGGAAGTACGTGCCGCTGGAGTAGTTGCCACCCCCGCCGCCGCCACCGCTGCCCGCGCTGCCGAGCACGTCGTCGGCGAGAAGGATCTGCATCGCCTGGTCGTAGCCGACGCCGGTCGACGTGTTCAGCGCGGCCTGCAGCACCGCCTTCGCCGCCGTCAGCTGCGCGTCGCTGAGGGTGCTGAACTGGATGCCGTTGCGGCAGTCCGAGCCGCACGGCAGATTCGACCACGCCGCCGCGTTGTCGTTCGTCAGGTCGAGCACGACCTCCGAGACCTGGCTGTCATCCAGCGTCGCGAGGAAAGCGTCGGCGGCCGACACCACGGTGGCGACCGCGGTGCTCTCCGAGGCCGTGGCGGTCTCGCTCGAGGAGGTCGTGGCGGCCCCGGATGTCGTGGAGGTCGCCGACGTCTCGGGTGTCGTGGTGGAGGCGCAGCCCGTCAGCGCCATCAGCAATGCTGCTCCGGCGGCGAGCGTCGCCCGACGATACCGGGGGAGTGCGTTCGTCTTCACGATGTCACCTTCGTCTCATCCCATCGGGAGCGGCATCCAGCCTTTCATCCGTCTGCAGCGGTATCAAGCGGAGCGTCGAACCTGTGGACGCCCAGTGGATCAGCTCAGCCCGGTCAGCGTCGAGACAGCTCGTTGCGCGTCAGACGGTGACCTGTCTGTCGCGCAACGGCCTGTGTGAGCGCCTGAACACGCAGAATGTGCCGCGCGAAACCGGGCACCACGACGACCTGAATTCGTCAGGGTTCAGCGCGGCTCAGTCCTTCCGAGCTGGTCGAGCTGCGCGATGCGATCCAGGCCACGCTCGGCGACGACGTGCCTGCCGGTCAAGGGGAGGTTCTGGGGCAGCGGGTCGCCGAGGCGGATGCGAACCGAACGGGTGCCCTAACCCAACCCCGCGCGCCGGGGCGAAAGGCAGGAATGCGAAAACCCCCGGGTGACCGGGGGTTGTCTCACTTTGACTCCAGCGGGATTC
>JASGDZ010000098.1:0-4950 GCA_047606835.1 Microbacterium sp.
GAGGGGCGCGGCGGCGACGGGCGAGGGGAGCAGGAGGGGGCGGGCGGCGGGGGCAGGAGGGGGCGGGCGAGCGCGCTATGCGAGGAGCTCGGCGAGCGGCGCTACGCGAGGAGCTCGGCGAGCGGCGCGAGGGCGAGGCCGTGCGCGGCGGCCACGCCCTCGTTCACGACGGCGCGACCGGCCACGTTGAGACCCGCCGCGAGCGCGGCATCCGCCCGCAGGGCGTCCTTCCAGCCGCGCCGGGCGATCTGCCGGACGTACGGCAGCGTCGCGTTCGTCAGCGCCGACGTCGACGTGTTCGGCACTGCGCCGGGCATGTTGGCGACGCAGTAGAAGACCGTGTCGTGCACCCGGAACGTCGGCTCGGCGTGCGTCGTCGGGTGCGTGTCGGCGAAGCATCCGCCCTGGTCGACGGCGATGTCGACGAGCACCGATCCGGGGCGCATGCGCGACACCGTTTCGTTGGTGACCAGCTTGGGCGCCTTCGCGCCGGGGATGAGCACCGACCCGATCACGAGATCGGAGTCGACGACGGCGCGGTCGAGGTCGAGCGGGTTCGACGACGCCGTCTTGACGCGCCCCTGGAAATGGTCGTCGAGGAAGCGCAGGCGCTGGATGTCGGTGTCGAAGATCGTCACGTCGGCGCCCATGCCCGCGGCCATGACGGCCGAGTTCGCCCCCGCCACGCCGCCGCCGATCACGGTGACGCGGGCCGGGCGGGTGCCGGGCACCCCCGACATCAGAAGCCCCACGCCGCCGGCCGAGCGCATGAGCGTCGACGCGCCCACGATCGGGGCGAGCCGGCCAGCGACCTCGCTCATCGGGGCCAGCAGCGGCAGGCCGCCACCCGGCAGCTGCACGGTCTCGTACGCGATCGCGGTGACGCCGCTGCGCACGAGCTCGTCGGTGAGCGGGCGGTCGGCGGCGAGGTGCAGGTAGGTGAACAGCACGAGGTCGTCGCGGAAGTGCCGGTACTCGCTCGCGATCGGCTCCTTGACCTTGAGCACGAGCTCGGCGGCATCCCACACCGCGTCGGCATCCTCGAGGAGCGTCGCGCCGGCGTCGGCGTACTCCGCGTCGGTCATCGACGAGCCGGAGCCGGCGCCGTGCTGCACGAAGACCTCGTGCCCCTGTGCGGCGAGGTCGTGCACGCCCGCGGGCGTCAGCGCCACCCGGTACTCGCTGTTCTTGAGCTCGGTGGGGACGGAGATCCTCACGGGCGGTCCTTTCTCTGGCCGATCGAGGGGCGGACGGCGCCCACGTCGCGGCCGCCGCCGCGGACGGCGAGCGGAAGGGCCGATGCCGCGTCGGCCACCTGGCCGGCGGTGAGGGCACCCGCCTCGGCGAGCAGGTGCAGGGCGACGATCGTCGCCGCGCGGCCCGAGCCGTCGAGCGTCTTCAGCGCCACCGTCGTGCCGTCGGGGGCCACCATGACCTGCACGCCCTCGGCGCCGCCCTTCGAGAACACGCCGAGCCGCTCGGCCACGATCGTGTCGGGCCGCCCGGGTCCTGCGATCGCCCACGGATCGCCCTGCACGGCCTGCACGATCGCCGCCGCGCTGCGGTGCAGCGCGAACGGGGAGCGTTCCGAGGCGCTGCCCACGCGATGGATGCCGCGGGCGAGCGCCGCGAGCGACATCGCGTACACCGGCGCACCGCATCCGTCCACGGCCGTGGCGCGGGGACGCTCTCCCGTCATCCGCTCGACGACGTCGCGCACATGCGTCTGGAGCGGATGCTGCGGGTCGAGGTAGCCGTCGACCTCCCAGCCGGCTGCACGGCACGCCAGCAGCATCGCGGCGTGCTTTCCGGAGCAGTTCATCCGCAGCCGGCTCGGCGCGGCGCGCTCGCGGACGAGCTCGTCGCGCGTCGCCTGGTCGCCCGGCCAGGCGGCCGGGCAGCCGAGCGCGTCCTCGGTGACGCCCGCGGCATCGAGGATGTCGCGCACGACGGCGACGTGCCGGTCGGTGCCGGAGTGGCTGGCTGTCGCGAGCGCGAGGCGCTCGCCGTCCAGCAGGGCGCCCGCGGTCATGGCGCCGAGCGCCTGCAGGGGCTTCAGGCTCGAGCGCGGGAGCACGAGAGCGCCGGCGTCGCCGTGGCGGGCGAGCTCGGTGCCGTCGGGAGCGAGCACGATCGCGATGCCGGCGTGGCGGGACTCGACGAAGCCGCTGCGCTCGACGACGGCGAGCTCCACCGCGTCGGCGAGGGCGACGGTCTCGGACACGCTCCGAGCCTAGCGCCGGCGGACGGCGCGGGCCGGGGGCGATGCCCTGTGCGACACTGTGGAGCATGCTGGGTGAGCACCGCTACCGCGTCGGCGTCGAGTGGACCGGCGACGCCGGGACGGGCACGAGCGGATACCGCGACTACCGCCGCGACGTCATCATCACGGTCGAGGGCAAGCCCGCCCTGCTCGCCTCGGCGGACAAGCCGTTCCGCGGCGATCCGTCGCGCTGGAACCCCGAAGACCTGCTCGTGGCCGCGCTCTCGCAGTGCCACCTGCTCTCCTATCTGCACGCGTGCGTGCAGGCGCACGTCGTCGTGACCGCCTACCGCGACGAGGCGACCGGCGTCATGGTCGAGGACGGGCGCGGCGGCGGCGCGTTCACCGAGGTGCGGCTGCGGCCGCGCGTGACCGTGGCGGATGCCTCGATGCTCGACGCGGCACGGGCCGCCCACGACGACGCGCATCGGATGTGCTTCATCGCGAACTCGGTGAGCTTCCCCGTGCGCCACGACGCGACGATCGAGGTCGCGGCGGCGTGACGGTCAGCGCCGCTCGTGCGGCAGAGCCTGTTTGATGCGGTCGATCGGGCTCGACGCGGGCACCTCGTTGTAAGCGTGGGCGAGCTCTTGGCCGGACAGCTCGTGGATCGCCGCCATGATGTCGTCGGTCGCCAGCCGACGCGCCCGTCCCGACGTCGCGGGTCCGTGGTGGGAGAGGTCCAGCGGCGGCCCGAAGCGCACGGTGACGCGCTGGCTAAGCGAAGGGACCTTGGCCCCCACCGGCATCACGAGGTCGGTGCCGATGAGGCCGACGGGCACGACGGGCGCCCCCGTCTGCAGTGCGAGGAAGGCGACGCCGGTGCGTCCCTTGTAGAGCCGTCCGTCGAGCGACCGAGTGCCCTCCGGGTAGAGCGCGACGGCGTTGCCCTCCTCCAGCAGTCGACGCTGCTGGTCGAGGGCGTCGAGGGCGGCCTGCCCCGCACCGCGCTGCACCGGCACGGCGCCGATCGTCGTGAAGAACTCTCGGCTGAGCCATCCGCCGAGCCCCGACCCTTCGAAGTAGCTCGACTTCGCCAGGAAGTGCACGGGGCGCGGGGCGGCGACCGGGATCGCGATCGAGTCGATGAACGACAGGTGGTTGCTCGCCAGGATCACGCTGCCCGTCTTCGGCACGTGCTCGCGTCCCTCGACGCGGGGACGGTAGACCACGCGCGCCAGCGGTGCGATGACGACGCGGCCGAGGGCATACGTCGCGCCCATGCGCTTGACGGGCTCGGCGTCGGCTCCGGCGGGATCGGGGGTCTCCGCAGGTGTCACCACACGAGGCTACCGCCGACTTCATGCTGTCGTCGGCATGGCCCGCTCGACTTTCACGACGGGTGTCGGCGTGCTCCCAGGAACGTCAAAGGGAGAGTCGGGCAGGATGGAGTGCCCCCTTCATCGAGCAGAGGTTCCTTCGTGCGCATCCGCCCCCTCGTCGCCCTGTCCACCGTCGCCCTGTCCGGCCTGCTCCTCGCCGGCTGCTCCAGCGCGGCCGAGCCGGACCCGACGGCGACCTCGGCCTCCGTCGACCTGTGCGCGGCCGCGGCGGAGTCCGGTGCGGCCGCCGAGGCGGTGACCGTGTCGGGCGACTTCGGCGCGGAGCCCACGGTGACGTTCGCGGAGCCCACCGAGGTCGCGGCGATCGAGCGCAAGGTCGTCACCGAGGGAACCGGCGACCAGATCCAGAGCGGCGATCTCGTCAGCTTCGCCGTGGTGGCCTACGACGCGGAGACGGGCGAGAAGCTGGGCAGCGCCGGCTTCGAGGAGGGCACCGCGCTGCCCACCCAGGTCACCGCGGAGGGCAACGGGCAGTTCTTCGGGTGCGCGACGGTCGGCACGCGATTCGTGCTCGCACTGCCCGGGTCCGACGACGCGGCGGCGCAGATCAACGTCGTGGACGTGCTCGGCATCACTCCGGCCGCCGCGTGGGGCGAGGAGCAGGCCCCGGTCGACGGGATGCCGACGGTGACCCTCGCCGACGACGGCACGCCGACGGTCACGATCCCCGACACCGACGCTCCGACGGAGCTCGAGCTCGCCGTGCTGAAGAAGGGCGACGGGTTGGTCGTGGAAGACGGCGACGCCGTGCTCGTGCAGTACACGGGTTGGTCGTGGGACACGAAGGAGAACTTCGACTCGAGCTGGTCGCGCGGTCAGCCGTCGTCCTTCTCCGTCGCCGAGGGGTCCGTCTACGAAGGCTTCCGCCAGGCCATCATCGGCCAGGCCGTCGGCAGCCAGGTGCTGGTCGTGATGCCCCCCGAGCTGGGCGACACCTCGGGCGACCTCAAGGGGCAGACGCTCGTGTTCGTGGTCGACATCCTCGCCGTCCAGCACGCCACGTCGGACTAGCCGGCCGGGAACCGGCGGTTCGGTCATGGCCCGGACGAGACAAGGCGCCGGGCGGCGCGACGCGCCCGCGCCCGCGCCCGGATAGGCTGACCGGATGCGACGCGTCATCGTGCTCGGGTCGACCGGGTCGATCGGAACGCAGGCTCTCGACGTCGTGCGCGCGAACCCCCGCCGGTTCGAGGTCGTCGGGCTGTCGGCGGGATCGAACCGCACCACGCTGGAGGAGCAGGCCGCGGACTTCGGCGTCGAGGACATCGCGCTCGGCGCCGACGAGGCGGAGCAGCTGGTGCGGGATGTCGACGCCGACGTCGTGCTCAACGGCATCACCGGATC
>JASGDZ010000099.1:0-2611 GCA_047606835.1 Microbacterium sp.
ACCCTGCCGGGGCTCGCGCTGCGCGTCGAGCCGGGCGAGCTGGTGGGGGTGGTGGCAGGCCAGGCCACGGCGGAACGGCTCGTGCGCCTGCTGTCGGCCCGTCCGCGTCCCGGCGAGACCGCAACGGCGCTGCTCGACGGCGCTGCGCCGGCCTCGCGGGGAGCGGAGGCGTGGCGGGCCGCGGTGCTGGTCGCCCCGCACCGCGCCGAGCTGTTCGACGGGACCGTCGCATGGAACCTGGGCGGCGCCGACCCCGCCGCCGCGCGCGCAGCGCTGCACGCAGCCGCCTGCGGCGACATCCTCGACGCGCTCCCCCACGGACTGGACACCCCGGTCGGCGAAGGCGGCACGCGCCTTTCCGGCGGGCAGCGGCAGCGCATCGCCCTCGCGCGCGCCTACGCCGCCGACGCGCCCGTGCTGGTGCTGCACGAGCCGACCACCTCCGTCGACGCCGCCACCGAGCAGGTCATCGCGTCACGGCTGCGAGGCATCCGGGCGGGGCGCACGACCCTCGTGCTCACGGCGTCCCCGGCGCTTCTGGGCGCGTGCGACCGGGTCGTGACCGCCGACGACGCGGAGGCCGCGTGACCGCCGCGACCGGTGCCGCTCTGCCGACCGCGACCGGGCGGCAGACTCTCGCCGCCGCGGGGCGGATGCTGGCCCGCCACCCCTGGCGGCTCGCCCTCGTCGTCCTCGTGCTGCTCACCGGCGCGTCGGCGGGGCTCGCGACCCCGTGGGCCCTGGGCGTGCTCGTCGACCTGATCGGCGACGGCGCCGCGACGGACGCAGGGGTGTGGGGACTCGGGGCGGCGGTCCTCGTCACCGCGCTCGTGTCGGCGGCGGCGACGGGGCTCGGGGTCGTGCTCGCGGCGCGCGTGTTCGAGACGATGCTCGCCGACCTGCGCGAGGAGTTCGTCGCCCGAGCCCTCGCCCTGCCGCAGGGCGCGGTCGAGCGGGCCGGCACGGGAGATCTCGTCTCGCGCGCCAGCGACGACGTCGCCCAGGTCTCCGACGCGATCCCGCAGCTCGTGCCCGCCCTCACATCCGCCCTGTTCACGGTCGCCGTGACCGTCGCGGGGATGGCCGTGCTCGACGGCAGGTTCGCGCTCGCCCTGCTGGTCACGATCCCGGTCTACGCGCTGACGCTGCGCTGGTACCTGCGCACGGCCCCCGCGATCTACGCCGCCGGGCGCGCCGCCGCCGCGACCCGCGCGCACCACGTGCTCGCCTCCCTGCGGGGCCTGGACACCGTGCTCGCCTACCGGCTGTCGGGCGAGCACTCGGCCCGCATCGCGCGCGCCTCGTGGGACGTCGTGACCTGGGCGCTGCGCGCGCGGACGGTGCAGAACATGCTCGCAGGGCGCCTCAACCTCGCCGAATACGTCGGGCTCGCCGCGCTGCTTTCGACCGGGTGCTGGCTCGTGCAGGCCGAGCTCGCCACCGTCGGCGTGGCCACCACCGCCGTGCTCCTGCTGCTGCGGGTGTTCGCCCCCGTCGGGGAGCTCATGTTCGTGATGGACGACGCGCAGGCCGCCGCGGCATCCCTCTCTCGCATCGTCGGGATCGTCCGCGGCGCGCCCGACGTCGACGCGCCGCCGTGCGGCGGCTCGACCGCGGGTACGAGCCGGGCGCACGGGCCGCTCGCCTGCGCGCACCGGGTCACGTTCTGCTACGACGACGGCAGGCCCGTGCTGCACGCGCTGGAGCTGCACGTGGACGCCGGCGAGAAGGTCGCCCTGGTCGGCGCCTCCGGGGCGGGGAAGACGACCGTCGCCGCGCTGCTGGCCGGCATCCACGAACCCACCGCCGGCACCGTCGTGCGGCCGGAGCGGACGCTGCTGCTGTCGCAGGAGACCCACGTGTTCGCCGGGACCCTCGCGGACGGGCTGCGCCTCGCCCGCCCCGACGCGAGCGACGCCGAGCTGATCGACGCGCTCGCCCGCGTGCACGCCTCCGGCCTGCTCGAGGCGCTGCCGGAGGGCCTGGCCACCCCGGTCGGTGGGGCAGGTCACGCCCTCACCGCCGCGCAGGCGCAACAGCTCGCCCTCGCGCGGGTCGTGCTCGCCGACCCCGAGCTGGCGATCCTGGACGAGGCGACAGCCGAGGCCGACAGCGCGGATGCCGGGCTGCTCGACCGCGCCGCGGCCGCCGCCGTGGCCGGGCGCGCGGCGCTCGTCGTGGCGCACCGGCTCTCCCAGGCGGCGGCGTGCGACCGCATCCTCGTCGTCGACGCCGGCCGCATCGTCGAGGAGGGCGACCACGCCGCGCTCGTCGCGTCCGGCGGGGCCTATGCGCGGCTGTGGGCGGCGTGGAGCGCGCCGCAGAAGCAGGCCGGCGAGCACCCGTGAGCCTCGACACAGCTCGTTGCGCGACAGACGCACCCGCGCATCACGCGCAGCGAGCTGTCTCAGCGCGGCCGACTGCGGATGTCGGTCAGCCCTGCACGTGCGCGCCGCGCACGGGGCCGTGCACGTGCAGCGCCGCGCGCCCCGACGCGCTGAGCGTCACCTGCAGCTCCAGCGCGTCCTGCGGGCCGGCGGCGAGAAAGGCGATCGTCGGCCCCGAGCCCGAGACGAGCCCCGCGAGCGCACCGGCCTCCTCACCGAGCGCG
>JASGDZ010000100.1:0-3914 GCA_047606835.1 Microbacterium sp.
CGAGGTCGCGCACGGCGCCCGTGCCCGGCCCCGGCTGCAGCGGCGCGCGCAGATCGAGGGCGCGGCATCCGGTCACGATCTCGACCGCGAGCACGCGGGCGAGCCCGTCGAGCGCGCGGCGGAGCTTGCGGGCGGCGGCCCAGCCCATCGACACGTGGTCCTCCTGCATCGCCGACGACGGGATCGAGTCGACGGATGCCGGCACGGCGAGGCGCTTGAGCTCGGACACGATGCCCGCGGCGGCGTACTGCGCGATCATGAGCCCGGAGTCGACGCCCGCCTCGTGCGCGAGGAACGGCGGCAGCCCGTGGCTGCGCGCGACGTCGAGCGCGCGGTCGGTGCGACGCTCCGAGATGCTCGCGACATCGGCCACCGCGATCGCGAGGAAGTCGAGCACGTACGCGACCGGCGCGCCGTGGAAGTTGCCGTTGGACTCGACGCGCCCGTCGCCGGTGATGACGGGGTTGTCGACGACGGATGCGAGCTCGCGCGACGCGACGAGCCGCGCGTGGTCGACGGTGTCGCGCGCGGCGCCGTGCACCTGCGGCGAGCAGCGCAGCGAATAGGCGTCCTGCACGCGGCCGTCGCCGGGTCCCTTGTGGCTCGCCACCATCGGCGAGGGGCCGAGGAGGGCGCGCAGGCGGGCGGCCGACGCCGCCTGGCCGACCTGCGGACGCAGCGCCATGAGATCGGCGGCGAACACCGCGTCGGTGCCGAGCTGGCTCTCGATCGACATCGCCGCCGCGACGTCGGCGGTGTCGAGCAGCGTCTGCAGGTCGTGCAGGGCCAGCAGCAGCATCCCGAGCATGCCGTCGGTGCCGTTGATGAGGGCGAGCCCCTCCTTCTCCCCCAGCGCGAGCGGGGCGATGCCGGCCGCGGCGAGCGCGTCGGCGGCGGGTCTTGCCTGCGCGACCGGCGCCGTCGCCGCGTCTGGTCTGGTCTGCGGCTCGCTCATCGACCCCAGGTCGACCACGCGCACGTCGCCCTCGCCCATCGCGGCGAGGGCGAGATGGGCGAGCGGCGCGAGGTCTCCGGAGCAGCCGAGCGAGCCGTACTCCCGCACGACGGGCGTGATGCCGGCGTTCAGCATCGCGGCGTAGGTCTGGGCGACGACAGGACGCACGCCCGTGTGCCCCGTCGCGAGCGTCTGCAGCCGCAGCAGCTGCAGCGCGCGCACGACCTCGGTCTCGACCTCGGCGCCCGTGCCCGCCGCGTGCGAGCGGATGAGGCTCGCCTGCAGCTGCCGGCGCCGCTCGGGGGCGATGAACGTCGTGGCGAGCGCGCCGAACCCGGTGGAGACGCCGTAGTGCGGCTGCGGGTCGTCGGCGAGCGCCTCGACGAGGGCACGGGATGCCGCGACCCGCTCGAGCGCGGCGGCGTCGATCCGGACGCGCGCGCCGTGCCGCGCGACGGCGACGACCTCCTCGGGACGAAGCGGCGCCCCGCCGACGCCGACAACGACCTCGGCGGCGAGGGAGGAGCGCGTGACGGTGGTCATGTTCCGATTCCACACCAGGCGGCTTCCGCGCAGCGGGGGCGCGTGGCATCCTGTGTCTGTGATACCAGACAATGCGACCCGGCCCCAGGTGCCGGCCGCGGATCAGACGCTGCGGATGCTCACCTTCCTCGCGCACCAGCGCGGGCCGGTCGCGGCGCGCACGATCGCCGACCAGCTCGGCATCCCCCGGTCGACCGTCTACCACCTGCTCGCCGCGCTCGAGCAGCACGGCTACGTCGTGCGCCTTCCCGCCGAGCGGCGCTTCGGCCTCGGCACCGCGGCGTTCGAGCTCGGCGGGGGCTTCGCGCGCCAGGAGCCGCTCGCCCGGCTCGGCCGCCCGCTCGTCGCGGCCCTCGCCGACCGCACCGGCGAGAGCGCGCACCTCGCCGTGATGACGGGGCGCGACGTGCTCTACATCGTCGAGGAGCGCGCCGTGCGCCGCCCGGCCCTCGTCACCGAGGTCGGCGTGCGCCTGCCCGCCCACCTCACCGCGACCGGCCGCGCGATGCTCGCCGCGCTCCCCCGCGAGCAGGTGCGCGCGCTGTATCCCGACGCGTCGGCCTTCGCCGACCGCACCGGCCGCGGCCCGCGGCGCCCGACCGAGCTGCGCGAGGTGCTGCGCACCGTGCGCGCGCGGGGGTTCGCCACCGAGGACGGCGAGGTGACCATCGGACTGTGCTCGGTCGGCATCGCGGTGCACGACCACACCGGCTGGCCGGTCGCCGGGCTCGCCGTCACGTGGCCCGCGGACAGCGGGCGGGATGCCGGCGAGCTCGCCCCGCGGGTGTCGGCCGCCGCCGCCGAGCTCGAACGCCGCCTGCACGGCAGAAGGGCGTGAGCCGCGCCGGGCGCTCAGCGGATGACGAGCCGCGGCTCCACGAGCACGTGCGCCTCGCCGGGGATGGCGGCCCGCGGCGCGACCTGGCGCCCCGATCCCATCAGCAGGTCGAGCGCTCCGGCGGCCACCCGTTCGGGCAGCTGCTCGTCGATGCGGCGGGGGTCTTCATCATGAAGAACTTCTTCGAGTCGATCCCGCCCTCCGTCGAGGAGCAGGCGCGCATCGACGGCGCCGGGACGTTCCGCGTGTTCTGGTCGATCGTCCTGCCGATGGCGCGGCCCGCGCTCGTCACGATCGTCATCCTGTCGTTCCAGGGCTCGTGGAACGAGTTCAACCACTTCATCGTCGCGACCCAGTCGCCCGCGCTCACGACCCTGACCAAGGGCGTCGCCTCGCTCGCCACCGGGCAGCTGAGCCAGGGCACCCAGTACCCTTTGAAGCTGGCCGCGGCCCTGCTGATGACGATCCCCGTCGCGGTGCTGTTCTTCGTCTTCCAGAAGCGCATCATGAACACGGCGGAAGGAGCGGTGAAGGGATGACGGAAGGCCTCCAGCCCTTCCTGCACGACGCCGTGATCGCGCTGCGCGCGCCCACGCAGGCGTGGTCGCGCCGCTCGGGCGACATGCGCGCGCCGATCGACGGCGTGTACCACGGCGATCGGCGCTTCCTGTCGGCCGTGTCCGTCGACGTGACCGGCGAGACGCCGGAGCCGATCGCGCACGGCGTGCGCGACGCGCAGCACGTCGTCTTCGACGCCGTGCTGCGCGACCTCGACGACCCCACGCCCGACCCGCACGTGCGGCTCACGCGGGAGCGTGAGGTCGCCGACGGCCGCGTGACCGAGACCATCGCCGTCAGCTCGGCCGCGCGGGACGGGGTCGACGCCGAGGTGCGGGTGCGGCTCGTGCCCGACTTCCGCCCGCTCGGCGACGTGAAGGCGGGCCTCGGCACGAGCCGGCCGTGGACCGCGCGCGCCGACGCCGACGGCGTGCACGTGACGTCGGGCGCCGCCTCGCTCGCCGTCTCGGCGCCGGGGGCTGCGTGGGAGCGCGACGACGACGCGATCGTGCTGACGTGGCCGATCGCCGTCGCCGCAGGCGACGCGGCGAGCGTGGGCTGGTCGGCGACGATGGACGATCCCGCTCTCGTGGTGCGCGGCGTGCCCGAGCGCGCCGCCTGGACGGTCGACACCGACGGCGTCGACCGTCGGCTCGCGCGCTGGATCGCGGTCTCGCTCGACGACCTCGACGCGCTGCGGCTCGCGCTCCCGCCGCACCCGGAGGACGCGTTCCTCGGGGCAGGGGCGCCGTGGTTCCTCACGCTGTTCGGACGCGACGCGCTGTGGGCGGCACGCATGATGCTGCCCGTCGACGCCGGGCTGGCGGCATCCACCCTCCGCGTGCTCGCGCGGCTGCAGGGCACGACGGACGACCCCCGCACCGAAGAGGAGCCGGGGAAGATCCCGCACGAGCTGCGCGCCGACGAGCTCTCCCTGCCCGGCGAGGGCATCGTGCTGCCGCCGCTGTACTACGGCACCGTCGACGCGACGGCCCTGTGGGCGTGTCTGCTCGTCGAGGC
>JASGDZ010000101.1:0-3508 GCA_047606835.1 Microbacterium sp.
ACTCCACCCGGAAGTCGCCGATCCCGCCGTGCCGGTAGTAGTGCACGTCGGAGCCGCACACGCCCACCGCGGCGACCTCGATCAGCACCTCACCAGGACCCGGGCGGGGCACGGGTCGGTCCTCGACGGCCAGCGTCTGCACGCCGGTGAGGATGCTGGTGCGGGAGGTATCTGGCAGGTCGTTCGTCATGAGAGGTCCTTCGATTCGGGATCTGCGGTCGGGTCGAGGTCGACCAGGAGCTCGAGCTGGTGCAGGAAGAGACCGGGGATGTCGACGGCCTCCGGGTTGAGCAGCCACTGCAGCTGCACGCCGTGGTACACCGCGATGAGCAGGGTCGCGGCGTCTTGATAGCTGAGGTCGCTCTTGTAGCGGCCCTCCCGGTCGTACCGGGCGAACAGGTCGGCGATCGTGGCGCGGTCGCCGTCCCGGCGGTCGGTGATGTAGTCATGGGCCGGATGGTCGGCGGCCGTCGCCTCGGCGGCGAGCCGCAGATACATCTCGACGTGTCCGCGCGTCTTGGGAAGCTCCTGGGTCAGGCGGATGATGCCTTCGATGAAGTCAGCGGTCTCGGAAGACTGCACGATCTCATAAGCCACCTGGTCGTTCTTCTCCAGCGCGGCCAGGAGCAGCGACGCCTTGTTGGGGAAGTGATGGAAGATGCTCGCCTCGCGGATGCCGACCTTGGCGGCGATGTCGCGCAGGGACCCGGCGTAGTATCCGGACTCCCGGAACACCTCCAGGGCGGCGTCGATGATGGCCTCCCGGCGCGCCTTCGTCTTCGCGTAGGGTCCCCGCCGGTTCGGCTGCGCTGCCGTCTGCTCGGTCATCGTCATCTCCGCTCCGCCGCCTGCTGCCCAATGTATTAGAGGGGCGGTCCCCCGACGACGGTCACCGGGCCGTGACGTCGAGGATCTGCGGGGTGCGGGCGTTCCTGCCGCACAGCTCGGCGAACGCGAGCACGCTCAGCGCGAGGTGCCGCGCGAGCTGCCCGTCCTGGATCGGATGGCTGGCGCCGGGCAGGACCCGGCCGTCGACGTAGGGGGAGGAAACTCTCAGCGCGGCGACGAACTCGGCCTCGGCCGACGCGACGCCCGACCAGATCGGGTCGAACTCGGAGAGCCGCCAGAGCACCGGCACGGTGATCGATCGGGCGATGTCGAGTGCGCTGCGCACCCAGCCCTGCTGGATCTCCAGCACCTCGGAGCGCGCGATCTTCAGCGTCTCGCCGTCGCCGGGGGTGGAGAGGCGGCACCATCGCGGGCCGAAGTCGAGGCGCTGGACGATCGGGCCCATGTCCTCGATGACGTCGACCACCGGAGTGGACGCCCACAGCTCCGGCACGCCGGCCTCGGGGACGTGCCCGACGTCGGCGACCGCGATGCCGCGCAGCGGCCAGCCGGCCGGGGTGACGACGTCCTTGCGGGCGCCGATGGTCAGGGCGATCGCGCTGCCGACCGAACATCCCAGCAGCACGACGCCGGAGGAGCCGGCGCCGAAGCGCTCCCACAGCTCGTCGATCGCCGCGATGAGCAGGTCGGCGCTCGCCGCGAAGCTGCCGTCGTCGGAGGTCGCCGGGAACGACAGCGGCGCGCCGCCGGGGTAGCCGGGCCGGTTCAGCGCGAACGCCGGCGTCCCGCCCTCCGCGAGGGCGCCGAGAAGCGAGAAGCGCTCCTGCACGGCTTCCCGACACGATCCGCCGCCGCCGTGCAGGTGCACGACCAGGGGCGCGCCGTCCGACGGCTCGGCGGGGAGGACGTGCACCCCCGAGGTGCCGTCGGAGAGGACGAAGGGCTGCGGCTGCGATCCTGTCATGGTAAAAATCTACCACCTGATAGAAATTGGTGGTAGTGTTCCCGTCGAAGCAGGCGAGGACGTCGGCTTCGACACCCGAGAATCCTCCGCGGCCCCCCACGCGGAACGCATTCCGCCCGTAAGGAGAACAATGAAGTTTCGACGCACCCTCGTCGCCACGGCCGTCGCGGCGGCGCTGCTTCTGACCGGATGCTCTGGCGGCGGCACGAGCAACGGCTCCGTCGCGGCATCCACGACCCTGACCCTCGCGCAGGAGATCGAGCCGCAGTCCTTCGACCCGGCGTTCGCCTTCGAGGGCGACATGCCGCAGTACTACCAGCCGGTCTACGACTCGCTCATCCGCCGCATGCCCGACGGCGAGTACGTCCCGATGCTCGCGACGTCGTGGGAGTACAGCGACGACAACCTCGTGCTGTCGCTCGAGCTCCGCGACGACGTGACCTTCACCGACGGCGCCGCCTTCGACGCCGAGGCAGCCAAGGCCAACCTCGAGCACTTCAAGAACGGCGGCGGCGCCCAGGCGTTCTGGCTGACCCGCATGGAGTCGGTCGAGGTCACCGGCGACCACTCCATCGCCATCCACCTGACCGAGCCGGAGCCGGCGCTGATCAACTACCTCAGCGGCGCCGCCGGCTACATGGGCAGCCCGGCCGAACTGGGCACCGACGCGATGAAGACGATGCCGGTCGGCACCGGCCCGTACACGCTGGACGCCTCGGCGACGAGCGTCGGCTCGCAGTACACCTACATCAAGAACGAGGACTACTGGGATCCGTCGCTGCAGCACTACGACAAGATCGTCATCAAGGTCATCGGCGACGTCACCGCACGCGTCAACGCCCTCATCAGCGGCCAGGTCGACGCCGCACGCGTCGACCCCAAGTCGATGACGCAGGTCGAGGGAGCCGGACTCGTGCCGCATCTGCAGGACCTGGACTACTTCGGCATCACGCTGCTCGACCGCGCAGGCCAGCTCTCGCCCGCGCTCGGCGACGTCCGCATCCGCCAGGCGATCAACTACGCGATCGACAAGGAGACGATCCTCGAGCAGATCTACCTCGACGCCGGCACCCCGACCGCGCAGATCTTCTCCACGGACTCCACCGCGTACGAGAAGGAGCTCGACGACGCGTACCCGTACGACCCCGAGAAGGCCAAGGCGCTCGTGCAGGAGAGCGGCATCAAGGACCCGAGCTTCAGCCTCGCCCTTTTGTCCACGGTCGACCCGGCACTGAAGGCCGTGCTCAAGGAGCAGCTCGCCGCCGTCGGCATCACGGTAGACATCACCGAGCTCGCGCCCGCCGACGCCTGGGACATCGTCTCCGGCGACTACTCGTCCTTCGTCTACTCGCTGAACGCGCCGTCCACCTGGGTCGCGGTCAACCAGTACCTGTCCCCGAACTCGGCCACCAACGCGCTGCACTACGAGGACCCGAAGGTGAACGAGCTGGCCCACGAGATCCAGTTCGGCGACGAGGACACCGCGGCCGCCAAGGCCAAGGAGCTCAACGAGTACATCGTCGACCAGGCCTGGTTCGCCCCGTGGTTCCGCGCCGCGATCCCGTACTACGCCAACAAGAAGGTCGACGTCGAGCTGCAGATCGAGCAGGGCATGCCCTCGATCTGGAACTACCAGCCGGCCGAGTGATCGTCGGCGGGGGGGGGCCCCCGGGCCCCCCCCCCCCCCCAGACGGG
>JASGDZ010000102.1:0-3099 GCA_047606835.1 Microbacterium sp.
CCGGCGCTGGCAGCACCGCACGGCGACGCGCCGACAGCACCGCACGGCGACGCGCCGGCCGCCGCCGACCCGCCGCGCGGCCTGGACGACCTCGACGCGCTCGGGCTCGGCCGCACCCGCACGAGCGTCGGCCGCTGCGAGGTCGTGTGCTTCAGCCCCGACCACGCCGGGTCGTTCGGCACGCAGTCGGTCACGCGCGCCCGCACCGTGATCGAGGCGTGGGCCGACCGCACCGCGGCGCTGTCGGCGCTGCCCGGCGTGGAGCAGGTGTTCCCGTTCGAGAACCGCGGCGAGGCGATCGGGGTGACCCTCCCCCATCCGCACGGGCAGATCTACGCCTACCCCTACATCACGCCGCGCACCGCGCGGCTGCTCGACGGCATCGAGCGCACGACCCCCGACCTGTTCGCCCGCATCCTCGAGTTCGAGCAGCACGGCCCGCGCGTCGTGCTGCGCGGCGAGCACTGGACCGCGTTCGTGCCCTTCGCCGCGCGCTGGCCGATCGAGGTGCACCTGCTGCCGCACCGGCACGTGCCCGACCTGGCCGAGACGACGCAGGCCGAACGCGACGAGCTCGCCCCGCTCTACCTGCGTCTGCTGCGCGGCATCGACGCGCTCTACGACGCTCCGACGCCGTACATCGCGGCGTGGCACCAGGCGCCGGTGCGCCGGGGCCGCGACACCGCGCGCCTGCGCCTGGAGGTGACGTCTCCCCGGCGCGCCGCCGACAAGCTGAAGTTCCTCGCCGGCTCCGAGGCGGCGATGTGGGCGTGGACGGCCGAGATCCCGCCCGAGTCCGCGGCCGCGAGGCTGCGCGAAGCCGTCGAGCGGGTGGCGCTATGAGCGCGACGGATGCCGCCCGCGCCCTGTTCTCCGAGCTGACCGGGCGCCTGCCGGACGGCTCGTGGTCGGCCCCGGGCCGCGTGAACCTCATCGGCGAGCACACCGACTACAACGACGGCTTCGTGCTGCCGTTCGCGATCGACCGCCGCACGCACGTGGCGCTCGGCCGCCGAGGCGACGGCCGCATCCGCGTCGCCTCGACCTTCGCCCCCGAGGTCGTCGAGGTGGCGCTCGACGACCTCGACGACCTGTTCCCGAGCGTCGACGCCCCCGCCGTCGCCGAATGGGCGGCCTATCCGCTGGGGGTCGCGTGGGCGCTGCAGCGGGCCACCGGCATCCCGGGCACAGGCGTCGACCTCGCCATCGCCTCCGACGTGCCGGTCGGCGCGGGGCTGTCGTCGTCGGCCGCGATCGAGGGCGCCACGGCGCTCGCCCTCGACGACACGTGGGGCCTCGGGCTCGACCGCGTCGCGCTCGCACAGGCGGGGCGCACGGCGGAGAACGAAGCCGTGGGCGCTCCCACCGGGATCATGGATCAGATCGCCTCGATGTGCGGGCGGGCGGATGCCGCGATCTTCCTCGACTGCCGGTCGCTGGCCACCGAGCTCGTCGACGTGGGCTTCGGGCCCGCCGGCCTCGAGTTGCTCGTGATCGACACCACGGTGAAGCACGCGCACTCCACCGGCGGCTACGGCGAGCGGCGTGCGGCGTGCGAGCGCGGCGCCGCCGCGATGGGGGTCGCCGCGCTGCGCGACGTGTCGGTCGGCGACCTTCCCGACCTCGTCGGGCGCGTCGACGAGGTCACCTTCCGCCGCGTGCGGCACGTCGTCACCGAGAACCAGCGCGTGCTCGAGACCGTGCAGACGCTCCGGGCGCAGGGGCCGCGAGCGATCGGGTCGCTGCTGCGCGCCTCGCACGCGTCGATGCGCGACGACTTCGAGATCTCGGTGCCCGAGCTCGACACGGCGGTCGAGGCCGCGACACGCGCGGGAGCGATCGGCGCCCGGATGACCGGCGGCGGCTTCGGCGGTGCGGCGATCGCGCTCGTGCCGCGCGAACGGACAGCGGAGGTGACGGATGCCGTCGGCGCGGCGTTCGCGGCATCCCGCTTCGCGGCGCCCCACGTGTTCGCGGTCGCACCGTCCGACGGCGCCCGCCGCGACGCCTGACGCCTGGCCGCGCGCCCACCCGCGCGGGCCCCCGCCGCAGTAACGATCCGGTAACTGTCGTTGCGCGGTGAAAATCAAAGCGAGCAAGGTTTTCACAGCGCCGGCCCCCGCCGGCGTCCCCAATGAAGGAGTAAGAATGAAAAGGTTCACCCCCCACGTCGCCATCGCCGCCGTCGTGGTCCTCGGAGCAACGACGCTCGGAACCTGGAGCGCATCCGCCACCCAGGATGCCGCTGCACAGCAGGTCGCCGCACATCGCGACAAGAGTCGCGACACGAGCGTCACGATCTACCTCACCCGGCACGGTCAGACCATCCTCAACACCCTGGAGCGGGTGCAGGGCTGGACCGACTCCCCGCTCGTCGTCGGAACCGCCGCCGACGGGTCCGCCCTCGACGCCCGCATCCTGCCGCAGACCGTGGGCAAGAACCTGCGGGCGCGGGAGGGCGCGTTCGACGCCGTGTACTCGGCCGACATGAAGCGTCACTACGAGACCGCGACGTACATCCTCAAGGGCGCCGGGCAGAAGCTCGCGATCACGCAGGACGCCCGACTGCGCGAGATCAACTTCGGCAAGTACGAGGGCGCCGAGAACAAGGAGCTGTGGACCGAGGCCGTCGAGCACATGGGCTACACGATCGACCACGACGCCGACGCCACCGCGGCCGCCGACGACACCGGCCAGAACGGCGGGTGGCAGACGATGCAGCTCAAGGCCCTCACCGACCAGGGCCTGGACGCGATGATGACGGCGATCAAGGAGGTCGCCGAGGAGCCCACGGAGGCGGGGATCGTCCTGCCCGCGGAGGACTGCACCGACGTGAGCGCGCGCATGATGGCCGCGCTCAACGACATCGCCAAGAAGGCCGTGAAGCAGCACGACAAGCGGGTGCTCGTGGTCTCCAGCGGCCTGTCGATCTCGTGCGCGATCGACTACCTCGGAACGACGATCACCTCCGGGATCTCGAACGTCGCCGTGAGCGAGCTGCAGTACACGAACGGGACGTGGACCGTGAACTCGGTCGGCGACACCAGCTACCGGCAGTAGCACCCGCCCGCCGTCGCGCCAGGGGCGTGTTCCCCTGGC
>JASGDZ010000103.1:0-2741 GCA_047606835.1 Microbacterium sp.
CGTTGGCCTTGAGCACGGACTTGACCGTCACGCCGTGCTTCGCGGCGATCGCGTACACCGTGTCGCCGGAGCGGACGGTGTGGGTCTTCGCGGTGGCGGTGGTCTTCGCGGTGGTGGTCTTTTTCGTCGTCTTCTTCGCGGTGGCGGACGAGCCGGAGATCACGAGCTTCTGCCCCGGGTAGATGATCGACGACCGGGTGAGGCCGTTCGCCTTCAGCACCTTGTTCACCGACACCCCGTACCGCTGCGAGATCGCCCACACGGTGTCGCCCTGTTTCACGACGTAGGTCTTCTTCGATGTCTTCGCGGTCGGCGCCGCGATGGCCGTCGGCGCTGCGGTGGCCGTCGGCGCCGCGGCGCCGCGAGGAGTCGATGCGGATGCGGCGATGCGGGTCGGCAGTGGGCCTCTGGTCTCGGCGCTCACCTCGGGCTCGACGGCGACGGCTGCCGTCGCGCTCAACGAGACGGCGAGCGATCCCACGAGTGCTGCGGGCAGGCCGACCACGAAGCCGGGCCGACGGGTGGAGGTGCGGGGCACGGGTTCCCCTCTCGATGGCATCTGAAAACCGTGTCATGCATGTCAACTCATGTCAACCAGTGATAGAGAAGCGTCGATTGTGGCCAGTGTGAATTGTTCTCTCGCTGCGACGCTCCGTCGCGACGTGCGGCGGAGCGTGTCATAGTGGCATCGTGACCGGCCAGACCCCCTCGCCCCCGACGGAGTGGCTCAGCCTTCCGGAACTCGTCGACCTGCTCGGGGAGCCGCTGGGTCGCATCCGACGCCTGTTGGACGAACGCCACCTCGTCGCCTCGCGTCGCGCGGGCGGTGGTCCGAAAGTGCCGTCCGATTTCATCGTGGACGGGCATCCGCTCCCGTCGCTGCGCGGCACGGTGTTCGTCCTCCACGACGCGGGCTTCTCCGACGACGAGGCGATCGACTGGCTGCTCTCGCCCGACGACTCGATCGGCACGACTCCCATCGCGGCGCTGCGCGCCGGTCGTAAGAGCGAGGTCCGGCGGGTCGCCCAGGCGCTCGCCTGACAGCGCGCGCGAACGCCCGAGGCTATGCCGAGCGCGCCGTTGCCGCGCGGCCGAGGTCGCGCAGCTCCCCGACGGCGGCGTTGCCCAGCCGCGTGCCGGACAGCGCGCGGTCGGCCTCCCGCACGTAACCTGCGATCATCGCCTCGACGCGCTGCAGCGCCCCGGTGTCGACGATCGTGCGCTGCAGCATCTCGATCTGCCCCGCATCGAGTCCGGCATCGCCGAGCAGCTCGTCGACGGTCCTGCGGCCGCCGGGCGGCAGCTCTTCGCGCGTGAGCGCGATGAGCACGGTGCGCTTTCCCTCGCGCAGGTCGTCGCCGGTCGGCTTGCCGGTCACGACGGCATCTCCGAACACGCCGAGCACGTCGTCGCGCAGCTGGAAGGCGAGGCCCAGCGGCTCGCCGAACGCGGCGAGCGCTGCATTCTGGTCGTCGTCGGCGCCCGCGAGCGCCGCGCCGACGAGCAGCGGCTGCTGCACGCTGTACCGCGCCGACTTCAGCCGGGCCACGCGCAGGGCGCGCTCGGCGTGCCGGTCGTCGGGCTCGGTCGCCCACGCGGACTCCTCGGCCACGTCGAGGAACTGGCCGAGCGTCACGTCGCGTCGCATGCGGGCGTAGACGGCGCGGGCGCCGGCGGAGGGGGCCTCGGGGGATGCGGCGAGCCCTTCCTCGAAGAGGTCGTCGCTCCACCCCAGCAGCAGGTCGCCGAGCAGGATCGCGGCCGAACGGCCGAACGCGGCGGCATCCCCTCGCCAGCCCGCGGCGTCGTGTCGCGACTGAAGCGCTCGATGCGCGGCGGGGCGGCCGCGTCGTGTGTCGGAGTTGTCGATGAGGTCGTCGTGGACGAGCGCGGCCGCATGGAAGACCTCCACGGCGCATGCGGCCGCGACGACGGCCTCGGGAACGACCGCGCTGCGGCCTGCCGCTTCGGCGACGGCGCGCCATCCCGCGTACAGGAAGCGGGCGCGCAACCGCTTTCCGCCGTGCACGGCGGCCACGCCGGACGCGATGAAATCGGCGGCCTCGGCACCGAGATCTGCGACTTCCGCGGCACGCTCTGCAGAGAACCTCTCCAGACGCTGAGAAACCGCATCCATCAGGTGCATCGGGCCCGTCACGGGCCTAGCCTAGTAAGAAGCGCGACGCGTAGAATCGAGTCGCCTGAGAAGCCAAAGGGGGACGGGATGCCACTCTCCGAACAGGAGCAGCGTCTGCTCGATGAGATGGAGCGTCATCTCATGCACAACGACGCAGACGTCGTCAGTGCGCCTCGTGACGGTCGGACGATCAGCTACCGGAACGTGGTCTACGGCTCGATCCTCGTGCTGGCGGGCCTGGGCGCGCTCGTCGTCGGCGTTGCGACCCAGCTCATCGTCGTCGGAGTGCTGGGCTTCCTGCTGATGGTGGGCGGCGTCACCCTCGCCGCGACGCCGACGCGCGGCGGCGCGGTGGGAGCGGCGCCCGCTTCGGCCGGCGAGCCCCGCAGGACCCCCAAGAACCAGGCGTCCTTCATGGACCGGATGAACGACCGCTGGGATCGTCGCCACGAAGGCTGATCCTTTCCCGACCCTCTTTCGAGCACCGACCTTCGGGTCGGTGTTTTTTTGTGCCCGCCCCGCCTTGCGCCCGCCTCCCGTCGCGCGCCCGCGCCGCCTCCCGTCGCGCCCGCATCCTGTCGCGCGCCCGCATCCCCTCGCGCGC
>JASGDZ010000104.1:0-25924 GCA_047606835.1 Microbacterium sp.
CACGGCAGTTCGTGGATCGGCTCTGCGAAGACGGCGTGCTCGCCTTCCGTCGCCTGCCCGGCAGCCGCCACCGCCGCATCCGAGTGGAGGATGTGCTGGAGGTCACAGCTGAGCGCGAGCAGCGCCGAGCCGGGGGCGACACGATCCGCGCTGCACTCGGGGTGTAGCCCTTGGCGCGGCTGCAACGGGTCTTCATCGACACCAGCGAGCTGTTCCCGTTCACCATCATGGACGTGCTGCTCACGATGTCAGAAGACTTCCTCTTCACCTGGGTCTGGACAGACGAGTTGCTGGACGAGTGGGAGGAAGTCATCGTCCGCGAAAGCACGCGTACGCCAGAGTCGGCGCGCTCGGTGACCGATGCCGTGCGCACGCACTTCGGCAGGTCCCGCATCGACGGGAACCTGTATCAAGGCGAGGTTTCCGATGATCTCTCGCCTGATCCTGGCGACCGCCTGCACGCCGCCGCATGCATCCACGGCGATGTCGATGTGCTCCTGACCCGCAACCTCAAAGACTTCGAGGCTCCGGCCCTCGCTCGGGCTGGGGTGCAGGTGAAGACCTCCGACACCTTTCTCAGCGAGCTGTTGTCGCACCGTCGGCAGGCAGTCATCGAGTCGTTCACTCGTGCGGCAGGCTCGAAGAAGAATCCGCCCATGACGTCGGCAGAGCTGGCTGACTCAATCGCACGCGCGGGAGCGCCGCAGTTTGCTGAACGTCTCCGGCCGCACCTGACGGAGTGAAGCCCCTACAAGCCGAGCTCTCGATCGTGATCGGGTCGCTGAGCAGAGGGCTGGTGGGCGTCATGCTCGGGTGCTCGTAGCCGGGCCGCTCGTTCTGCACGCGCTGCCGCCGCGAGACGTTCGGCCTCGGAGCGCTCGCGGATCAGCGCGGCGGCTTGCTCGGGCGGCAGGGTCTCGATCTGCGCGAGGGCCTGCCTGTCTTTCTGAGCGCGCTGAGCGTAGTGCTCGGCGTGGCTCTTGGCGCTCACGCGGCTGCGAGAATCTCGGTAGATCGCCTGGCGGAGCTGCAGTCGCTCGCCCATCTGCTTCCTTGCCAGTTCGCTCGTCTTTCGCTGCTCCTTCGCCTCCTGCTGCGTGGCCTCGACAAGTCGAGGATCGTCCTCCGCTTTGCGGTTTGCGATCTCTTGCGCCCAGGCGGGGGCGCGCTCGGTGGTGGCCGGAACTGAGCCCCATCGTTCCCGTACCCCGGCCTCGGCTGCGCGGAACTCCTGCCAGGAGGCCCGCTGAGTGCGCGTCGCGCTGCGGCGACGGAGACGCCCGGAGACGCGCAGGGTGGCCTCGGCCTGGTGCGCGCGGTCGTGCGCTGCCAAGAGCGCCGCCGCATCTTCCGTGGCCTGCGCACGCAACGGGCCGAGAACGGATGCCTGGATCGCCTCCGCATCTGCCTGGGCGTTGGCGAGCTTCGATTGCTGCTCGTCGTGGGCGACGCGGTGCTCGTCGGCCTGCTGGTCGGGTCGGAAGGCGGCGTTCGACCACCATGCCGCGCGCTTCTCCGCGTCCTCGATCCGCTCTATCAGGCGTGCGCGCTCGATGTTCACTTCCCGCACGGGCCCGTCCGCGACGATCCCCGCAACAGCGGCGCGCGCCCGTTCGGTCGCCTCACGCAGCCCTCGGTCGGCGCGATCCTGTTCGAGCGCGGCGACGAACTGCTCGCGCGCGTCTGCGAGGTCGGTGGCGACGACATGGAGGCAGTTCGCATCGCGGCCGCGAGTGAGGCCGACGTAGACGCCCGCGTCGGAGAGTACGGTGTGCGACTCCGGGGCTGTGATGCCCTGGACTCCGTATGCGGTGGCGGCGTAAGCCAGGTGCGCGTGCTCGGTGACGTACTCGGCGGGCAGATGCACGGTGCGCTGGTGCTTCCGCTCGCTCGCGGCATCGCACGCCCAGAGGCTGCCATCGCTACTGACGTCCTGCATGAGCCAGGTCTGTCGGTTCGCGACGCCGAGGATCGCGCCGTTGCGGCGGGTCTGGATCAGATCGCCTCGTCCGATAGGCAGCCCGTCGCTTCCACCCGTCGTGCGCTCGTCGCTGACCATCCCGGCGCGCAGGCGGTGTTCGCGGATCAGTGTGTTCAGTTCGAGCGTTTCATCGTTGGTCGCGGCGGTGACGGCTGCGCCGTCGATCCGCTCGCGCGCGAGCGGCGAAGCTATGACCGAGACGCCGGGAACCAGCGATGAATGCGCGACCGCAGATTGCCGCGAGAACGACCTGCCGCTAGTGCCCGCGCGGGATCGCTCCGCCTCTTGTCAGGGAACGCAGGCGGCGTTCCGGTGCGTCACAGCCAGCACAGTTTCGCACCGGCAGGTCGGAAAGTGGCACGATTCAGGTGCGTCAGAAGCGATAGCGCCTCGCTATTGACCGTGCTCGACAGCTCGGCGTCGACGCCTGATTGCACGACGAGGATGCTGGCGCGCGAGCTGAGCCCGAAGTTCGCATCCGACCAATCACGAGCCGCCCCGGTGAAGTGGCCGGTCACCACGGTCAGCATGACGCCGAGCAGCATCGCAACTGCGGCGAACATGGCCATGAAGCGCGGGCTCACTCTTGCGCCTGGTCATCGGACACCCAGCGGAGAATGTCACCCGGCTGGCAACCGAGCGTCCGACAGATGGCATCGAGGGTCGTGAACCGTATTGCCTTCGCCCGACCGTTCTTGAGGACCGCTACATTCGCCGGGGTGATGCCGATCGCGTCTGCGAAGTCGCCGACCGACATCTTCCGCTTCGCCAGTTCGACGTCGATGTCCACGATGATCGCCACTCAGACCACCTCGTCCAGCTCGGATTTCAGAGCGGTCGCGGTGCCCAGCAGCCCGCGCATCACGACCATCAACAGCACGAACGCGGCACCCCCGACGCATGCCGCCACGACAGCGAGCACGGCACCAGGCCCGCCAACCTGTGCGACGCCGAGCAGATGCACCCCAACCACGACGACGATCACCGTGGCGACTATGCCCGCGATGATGATGACCGTCACCCACCGGGCAGCCTGCCGCGCGAAGATCGAAGACCTCGCGACCATCGCCAACAGGAACCAGATCGCGACGAGCGCGAGCTGCACGCACACGACCACGGCTATCGCCGCGACCGCGTACGGCACCGCGAGGTCCGCAACTTCTGGATACTGCTGGGCGAGGCTCCCTGAGACGAGCGGGATCACAACGATCTGCCCGCTCAGGGAACCCAACCCCATCACGACCAACAACACACGCAAGACGACTATCGCAGCTCTGTTCATGTATCGATTATAGGTAGAAAACTATCGAGTAGCGATAGGTGGATATTCCTCGCTCGCACCAAGGTGCCCATCGCAACCAGTCGCCGACTGCGCCCAAAGGCCCCACCTAAAGCTCGACTGGACCCCGCATCTCTCGCTCAATATCCCTCCCCGACAACAAAGAGTGGACGGTCGAGGCTACGGCTATGGCCTCGTCGTGCTCGTGCTCGCATACTGCGGGCTGCGATGGGGCGAGCTGTCGGGGCTTCGCATCTGCGACCTCGACCTCGACGCCAAGAATCCACGGCTGACAGCTGAGCAGACCGTCGTGGCCGACAAGGGTTATCAGTGGATCGAACCACCGAAGGACTATGAGCAGCGCAGCATCCCGATCCCCGCGTTCCTCGTCCGCCTGCTCCGCGCAACCACGTCTACCGCGTCGGCTGGTTCGACGCAGCCGCGACCGCGGTCGGCCTCAAGGGCCTCACGCCCCATGAACTGAGGCACACAGCGGCATCGCTCGCCATCAACGCCGGGGCGAACGTGAAGGCCGTACAGCGGATGCTCGGGCGCGCCTCGGCTGCGGTGACGCTTGACGTGTACGCCGACCTCTTCGATGACGACCTCGACGGCGTTGCCACGGCGCTCGATCTGGCGGCGATGAAATCGGACGTTGCCAATCTGTTGCCAAAGGCGGCGTAGAGCCTCCACCGCACCGCGTGGCAAGAATGCGAAAACCCCCGGGTGACCGGGGGTTTTCTTGTTGGTGACCCCAGCGGGATTCGAACCCGCGTTACCGCCGTGAGAGGGCGGCGTACTAGGCCGCTATACGATGGGGCCTCAAGACAACCGTTCGATTATGCCATGCGGCCCCGAGCGCTGCCAAATCGTCGTGCGCCGCTCAGTGCCGACGGGTGCGTATCGCGGGGATGCGAAGGGATGCCCGCCATCCGCCCGGCGCCCTGTATCCTGTTCCGAGCGAGAGGGAGTATCCCGCAATCGCGCACTCGTCATCACGGGCCCCGTCGTCGGGGCCCCGGGTGCGCACCGCCCAGGAGCACGTCGACGGGCGGGGGAGAGACTGTCGGTTCACCGGCAACCCGAAAGACGTCAATGACCTTCGAGATCCCCGTCTGGTTCGAGATCGCCTCGATGGCGGTGCTCACCGCCATCCTGATCGCCGACCTGCTCCTCATCGTCAGACGACCGCACATCCCGAAGATGGGCGAGGCCGCCGCGTGGGTGGGCTTCTACGTCGCCCTCGCCCTCGTCTTCGCGGGCTTCCTGTTCTGGGCGGCGGAAGGCGCTAAGGCGGATGCCGCGGGCCAGTTCATCGCAGGGTGGCTCACCGAGTACAGCCTCTCCGTCGACAACCTGTTCGTGTTCGTGCTGCTGATGACCCAGTTCGCGGTGCCGCGGCGATATCAGCAGCGCGTGCTGATGGTCGGCATCATCATCGCGCTCGTCCTGCGCGGGCTGTTCATCCTCCTCGGCGCCGCGCTCATCGAGAACTTCAGCTGGATCTTCTACCTGTTCGGGCTCTTCCTCGTGTACACCGCGTGGCGGCAGGCGTTCCCCGGCAAGGAGGAGCACGACGCGCAGACCGAGACCGGCATCGTGCGGTTCCTGCGCCGTTTCGTCGACATCAGCGACGGCTACGACGGATCGAAGCTGCGCACGGTCGTGGACGGCAAGAGGATCTGGACGCCGATGGTCCTCGTCTTCATCGCGATCGGGTTCACCGATCTGATCTTCGCGATCGACTCGATCCCGGCGATCTTCGGCATCACGCGCAGCGCGTTCATCGTCTTCGCCGCGAACGTGTTCGCGCTCATGGGGCTGCGTCAGCTCTACTTCCTGCTCGGCGGACTGCTCGACCGGCTGCGGTACCTGCACTACGGCATCGCGTTCATCCTCGCCTTCATCGGGGTCAAGCTCTTCTTCCACGCCCTGCACGTGAACGAGCTGCCGTTCGTCAACGGCGGTCAGCACGTCGAGTGGGCCCCCGAGATCTCCACGTGGGTGTCGCTCGGGGCCATCGTCGCCGCGATGACCGTGGCCACGGTCGCCAGCGTCGTCGCGTCGCGCCGCGACGACCGCAAGGCCGCGTCGGAGCGCCCGTAGGCACGTCCCCGGCATCCGCCTCAGGCACTGCCTGTCGGCATCCGCCTCTCGGTCGGGTGGTATCCTGGGCGGGATGCGGATCGCTCGCCTTCTCCTTAGCGGCCGCGACGAGATCTCGCTCTAGGCCTCTCTCGTCGCGGAGTCCGTCGCGGGCCGAACACCCTCTTCTGCAAGGAATCCAGAGCTATGAGCACCCCCATCGACGCCGCCGCGATCCCGGATCGCCCGCGCACCCTGGCCGAGAAGGTCTGGGACGACCACCTCGTCGTCAAGGGCCAGGACGGCGAGCCCGACCTCATCTACATCGATCTGCACCTCGTGCACGAGGTCACCAGCCCCCAGGCGTTCGACGGTCTGCGCGCCGAGGGACGACCGGTGCGCCGCCTCGACCTCACGATCGCCACGGAGGACCACAACACTCCGACGCTGGAGATCCACAAGCCCATCGCCGACCTCACCAGCCGCACCCAGATCGAGACGCTGCGCCGCAACGCCGAGGAATTCGGCGTGCGCCTGCACTCGCTCGGAGACCGCGAGCAGGGCATCGTGCATGTGGTCGGCCCGCAGCTGGGGCTCACGATGCCGGGCATCACGGTGGTGTGCGGCGACAGCCACACGAGCACCCACGGCGCCTTCGGGGCGATGGCGTTCGGCATCGGCACGAGCGAGGTCGAGCATGTCCTGGCGACCCAGACGCTGCCGCTGAAGCCCTTCAAGACGATGGCCGTCACGGTCGAGGGCGAGTTGAGGCCGGGTGTGACGGCGAAGGACATCATCCTCGCGGTGATCGCGAAGATCGGCACGAACGGCGGCCAGGGCTACGTGCTGGAGTACCGCGGCTCCGCCATCCGCTCCCTCTCGATGGAGGGCCGGATGACGATCTGCAACATGTCGATCGAGGCGGGCGCGCGCGCCGGCATGGTCGCCCCCGACGAGACGACGTTCGCGTACGTCAAGGACAAGCCGCACGCGCCGCAGGGCCAGGACTGGGACGACGCGGTCGCCTACTGGCGCACGCTCCCCTCCGACGAGGGCGCCGTCTACGACGCCGAGGTGTTCCTCGACGCGAACGAGCTCGAGCCGTTCGTCACGTGGGGCACGAACCCCGGCCAGGGCGTGTCGCTGAGCGGCGTCGTGCCCGACCCGGCCTCGTTCGCCGACCCCAACGAGCGCGCCGCCGCCGAGCGGGCGCTGGAGTACATGGACCTCGCAGCCGGAACACCGCTGAAGGATGTCGCGGTCGACGCCGTGTTCATGGGCTCCTGCACGAACAGCCGCATCGAGGATCTGCGTGCGTTCGCGTCGATCGTGCGCGGTCGCACCAAGGCCGAGGGCGTGCGCGTGATGGTCGTGCCGGGCTCGGCGCGCGTGCGCCTTCAGGCCGAGGCGGAGGGGCTCGACAAGGTGTTCACCGACTTCGGAGCCGAGTGGCGGTTCGCCGGCTGCTCGATGTGCCTGGGCATGAACCCCGACCAGCTCGCGCCGGGGGAGCGCTGCGCGTCGACGTCGAACCGCAACTTCGAAGGCAGGCAGGGCAAAGGCGGCCGCACCCACCTGGTGTCGCCGCTCGTGGCGGCTGCGACCGCGGTGCGGGGGCGCCTGGCGAGCCCCGCCGACCTCGACGCACTGGTGGAGGCCTGACATGGAGAAGTTCACGACGCACACCGGCGTCGCCGTCCCGCTGAAGCGCTCGGCGGTCGACACCGACCAGATCATCCCCGCCGTCTATCTCAAGCGCGTCACCAAGACGGGCTTCGAGGACGCCCTGTTCGCGAGCTGGCGGCAGGACCCCGACTTCGTGCTGAACGAGCCGGTCTACGGCGGCGCCAGCATCCTGGTCGCCGGTCCCGACTTCGGCACCGGGTCCAGCCGCGAGCACGCCGTCTGGGCGCTGCGCGACTACGGCTTCCGGGTCGTGCTGAGCCCGCGCTTCGCCGACATCTTCCGCGGGAACGCGGGCAAGCAGGGCCTTGTGACCGGAGTCGTGACAGAGGGCGACCTCGAGGCGATCTGGGCGGTGCTGGATGCCGAGCCCGGCGCCCGGATGACCGTCGATCTCCAGGAGCGCACAGCGATCGCCGGGAGCCTCCGGGTCGCATTCGACATCGATGATTACACTAGGTGGCGGCTCCTCGAAGGGCTCGACGACATCGGGCTCACGCTGCGCAGCGAAGAGAAGATCGCGCAGTTCGAGGCGCGCCGTGAGGCGTGGCGGCCGCGGACGCTTCCGGTCCGCTGACGCGCACGACCCCGCATGACGGGGGAAGGCGACACGATCTCGAAGACCGAAGTGAGGCCCACCGGATGAAGACGCTCGTAGGCGACGCTCGGTCGGCGCGACCGCGACACGATGCGGCCGAGCCGGAGGTCATGCGCATCCGCGGCGGGCGGCCCCTGCGCGGAAGCGTGCAGGTCAAGGGGGCGAAGAACCTCGTCACGAAGGCGATGGTCGCCGCCCTCCTCGGCGAGACGACGAGCACGCTGCGCGACGTGCCCGACATCAGCGACGTCAAGGTCGTGCGCGACCTCCTCGAACTGCACGGCGTGCACGTCGTCGACGCAGACGAGGAGGGAACCCTCCACTTCGACCCGAGCGGTGCGGTGTCGGCGCACTTCGAGGAGATCGACGCGCACGCCGGGGCCTCCCGCATCCCGATCCTGTTCTGCGGCCCGCTGCTGCACCTGCTCGGCGAGGCGTACATCCCCGACCTCGGCGGCTGCCGGATCGGCGACCGCCCGATCAACTACCACATGGACGCGCTGCGCGCCTTCGGCGCCGTCGTGGAGAAGAGCTACGAGGGCATCCGGCTCTCCGCGCCCGACGGGCTGCACGGCGCCGAGCTGCGCCTGCCGTACCCGAGCGTGGGGGCCACGGAGCAGGTGCTGCTGACCGCGGTGCGCGCCAGAGGCGTCACCGAGCTGTGCAACGCGGCGATCGAGCCCGAGATCATGGACCTCATCGCGGTGTTGCAGAAGATGGGCGCCATCATCTCGTACGAGCCGAACCGCGTGCTGCTGATCGAGGGCGTCGACAGCCTTCGCGGCTACGACCATCGCGCGATCTTCGACCGCAACGAGGCCGCGAGCTGGGCGGCGGCGGCGCTTGCGACCGACGGCGAGATCTTCGTCGGCGGCGCCAAGCAGCAGGAGATGCTCACGTTCCTCAACGTCGTGCGCAAGATCGGCGGCGACTTCGACGTCCGCGAGGACGGGATCCTCTTCCGCCGGGGCCCTGCGGGGCTGCGGCCGGTGACCGTCGAGACCGACGTGCACCCGGGCTTCATGACCGACTGGCAGCAGCCGCTCATCGTGGCGCTCACGCAGGCCGTCGGCCAGTCCATCGTGCACGAGACGGTGTACGAGAACCGGCTCGGCTTCACCGACGCGCTCAACCAGATGGGAGCCGACATCGTCGTGCACCCCCGCGGCATCGACGGCCCGCATCGGCGGGTGGCGCGCCGGGAGCTGGAGCAGGCGGCGGTCATCACCGGGCCGACGCCGTTGCACGCCGCCGACGTCGAGGTGCCCGACCTGCGCGGCGGCTACAGCTACGTGATCGCGGCGCTGGCTGCACAAGGCGAGTCGACGGTGCGCAACATCGGGATCATCCGCCGCGGGTACGAGAAGCTGTTCGCGAAGCTCGAGGTCCTCGGCGCCGACTTCGACATCGTGGGCTGACGTGGGAAACGCCCCCGCGCGACGGCGCGGCTCCCCGGAGAAGTCGAAGCCGAGCGCGTTCTGGCTGCTCGGTGGGATCGTGGTCCCGCTGACCGCGCTGTTCGCCCGCATCCGCATCGTGGGGGCCGAGAACCTCCCGCGCGAGGGCGCGTTCGTCCTGGCGCCCAATCACTACAGCGAGTTCGACGCGCTGATCGTCGCGGTGGCGGTGTGGCGGATGGGCCGCGCCCCGCGGTTCATGGCCAAGGAGAGCCTCTTCCGCGTTCCCGTGCTCGGTGCGGCGATGCGCGCCACCGGCATGGTCCCGGTGGCCCGCTCGTCGTCCGCGGCCGCCGCCAGGCAGACCCTGGAGACGTCGGAGCAGCTGGTCGAGCACGGTCGCGGCGTGATCGTCTACCCCGAGGGAACCCTCACGCGAGACCCCGGGCTGTGGCCGATGCGCGGCAAGACCGGCGCCGTACGCCTCGCGCTGGCGGGCGGCATCCCGCTCATCCCGCTCGCCCAGTGGGGTGTGCAGGAGATCATGCCCCGCTACGGCCGGCTGCGCTTCCCGCGCCGCGCTCCCGTGACGGTCGTGGTGGGGGAGCCCGTCGACCTCAGCGACTTCCCGGGGGCGCAGACGCCGCCTTCGGGGCTCGCCAAGGCGACGACCCGGCTGATGGACGTCCTCGCGGAGATGCTCGGCGGCCTGCGCGGCGAGGAGCCGCCCGCCGAGCGGTGGGATCCGGCATCCCACCGGCAGAAGGAGACGGGGCGCTTTGAGTCGTAGGACGCAGCCCCGCGTCGCCGTGATCGGCGCGGGGAGCTGGGGCACCACGTTCGGCAAGGTCCTCGCCGACGGGGGCGCCCACGTGACGATGTGGGCGCGCCGCCGCGAGCTCGCCGCGGAGATCCAGGAGGCGAAGCGCAACAGCGAATACCTGCCTGGCGTCAACCTGCCGCGCGACATGGACGCGACCCACAACCTGTCCGAGGCGCTCGAGGGCGCGGAGCAGGTGTACCTGTCGATCCCGAGCCAGGCGGCGCGGCAGAACCTCAAGGCGGTGCGCCCGCTGGTGGCCAAGACCGAGGTGCCGATCGTATCGCTCATGAAGGGCGTCGAGCGGCGCACCGGGCTGCGGATGAGCCAGGTGATCGAGCAGGAGCTGCACTGCGACCCGCACCGGATCGCCGTGGCATCCGGCCCGAACCTGGCGCTGGAGATCGCGCGCGAGCAGCCGACGGCGGCCGTCATCTCGTCGATCAGCCAGGAGACGGCGGATGCTGTGGCCCGCCGCGCGCGCAACGGGTACTTCCGCACGTTCGTCAACACCGACGTCATCGGCACCGAGTTCGGCGGAGTGCTCAAGAACCTCATCGCGGTCGCGATCGGGATCGTCGACGGCGTCGGCTACGGCGAGAACACCAAGGCGTCGATCATCACGCGCGGACTCGTCGAGATGACCGACTTCGCCGTCGCGCAGGGCGCGCACCCCGAGACGTTGCAGGGGCTCGCCGGCCTCGGCGACCTCATCGCGACGTGCCAGTCGCCGCTGTCGCGCAACAACACCGCCGGTCGCCTGCTCGGTCAGGGCTACAGCTTCCAGGACGTGGTCAAGCAGATGCAGCAGACCGCGGAGGGACTGGCGTCGGTGGCTCCCGTGCTGCAGCTGGCGAAAGAGGCCGGCGTGGAGATGCCGATCGTGGAACAGGTGAAGATGGTGCTCGACGGCACGATGAACCCGCGCGACATCGCTCCGCACCTGACGACCGACGACGACACCCCGCAGGGGGAGAGGACGCAGAATGGCCAGGACGGCGGTGGCGGTGCTCTTTGGAGGTCGCTCCAGCGAACACTCGATCAGTTCCGCCACGGCGGGAGGCGTGCTCCGCACGATCAGCCGTGATCGCTACCGGGTGATCCCGATCGGCATCACCCGCGACGGCGCGTTCGTGCTCGAGGACGACGATCCGGACAAGTTCGCCCTCGACCCCGCGCGTCTGCCGGAGGTGCACGACAACGGCACGCGCATCGTGTGGCCGGAGTCCGCGCGCTCGCGCGAGCTGCGCGTACGGGATGCGGACGGCGAGCGCTCGCTCGGGAACGTGGATGTCGTGTTCCCGATCCTGCACGGGCGGTTCGGCGAGGACGGCACGATCCAGGGCATGCTCGAGCTGCTCGGGCTGCCGTACGTCGGGGCGGGAGTGCTCATGTCGGCGATCGGCATGGACAAGCACACCACGAAGAGCGTGCTGCGCTCGGCGGGGGTCCCGGTCGTGCCCGGCATCACCGTGAGGCAGGCGGACTGGCGGCGCGACCGCCGCGTGTGGGAGCAGCGGATCCGCGCCCTGGAGTGGCCGGTCTTCGTCAAGCCCGCGCGGTCCGGCTCCAGCGTGGGCGTCTCGAAGGTGTCGGCGTGGGAGGGGCTGGACGAGGCGCTGGACGTGGCGTTCGCCGAGGACGCGACGGTGCTCGTCGAGCAGGCCGTGTCCGGCCGGGAGCTGGAGTGCGGCGTGCTGGAGGGCCGCGCCGGAGGGCCGCCGCGGGTGAGTGTCGCGGGCGAGATCGTGATCACCGGCCGCGATTTCTACGACTTCGAGGCGAAGTACCTCGGGGCGCCCGGGATCGACCTGGAGTGCCCGGCGTCGCTGCGCGACGGCGAGCTCGCCGAGATGCAGCGGATCGCGGCGCGCGCCTTCGAGGCCGTGGGCGGCGAGGGCCTCGCCCGGGTCGACTTCTTCTTCACGGGCACGGAGCTGTTCGTCAACGAGCTCAACACGATGCCCGGCTTCACGCCCATCTCGATGTTCCCGAAGTGCTGGATCGCGTCGGGCATGACGTACCCGCAGCTCGTCGAGGAGCTCATCGAGTCGGGGCTGGCGCGCGGTCCGCGGTAGGAGCCGCGCGGGCGTCGATCGGGCGGTGCGATCCTCCGGTCGTTGAGCGAGCGGAGCGATCCTCCGGTCGTTGAGCGAGCGGAGCGATCCTCCGGCCGTTGAGCGAGCGGAGCGAGACGAAACGCGGCGGCCGGCGCCTATTGCTGCTCACCGTGCGGCAGGCACTGCGCGTCGACCGGCAGCTGCGCGACGGCTGCCGAGAGCTCGCGCAGCACGTTGCCGCTGGAGGTCTTCGTCGGGTCGTACTCCAGATAGACCTCGACCGCGGGCGTGCGTCCGTACGTCGTGAAGCGGTAATCCGGATCGTCGGATGCGTCGATCAGCCAATCCACGCCGTCGATCGTGGTGCACTCGAGCGTCGACGGGCCGGGTGCGGCGACCCCGCACGCGAGGATCACACGGGTGGGGTCGCCCCACGCTCCGGTGGCCTGCGCGTCGGTGAAGCGGCGCGGCATCCCGTCGACCGTCGCGGGCAGGCGCACCGAGACCTCCGCGCACAGCGGGTCGTTCGCGTCCGGCGCGGGCTGCACGGAGACGGTGGTGCTGCACGACGCGAGCGCCGCGGCGGATGCCGCGACCACGAGCGCGACGAGGATCCGGCGGGAGGGCGGCACGCTTCCCAGGGTAGTCGTGGGTGCGTGCTCACGCCGCCGCCCCCGCTGGTTGAGTAGCCGGCGCAGCCGGCCCCCCGCTGGTTGAGTAGCGGGCGCAGCCGCCCGCCGGTGGTTGAGTAGCGGGCGCAGCCGGCCCCCGCTGGTTGAGTAGCCGGCCCAGCCGCCCCCGCTGGTTGAGTAGCCGGCGCAGCCGGCGTATCGAAACCCGGTGATCCCTTCCGCGCGTCGACACTGAACTACTAAAGATGGTTGTCCACATGTCCGCTCAAACTAGAACGAATGTCTGACCAGGATGTCACAATGGAGGTATGAACACCCCACCCGAACTCCCCGCCGAAGTAGAGGCCGCGCTGTGGGCCGAACGCTCGGTGCGTGCGGAGGCGTGGGCCGAGCCGTCGCACGCGGCGGTCGACGCGATGGTCGTGCCCCTGCCGGTGCTGGAATCCGACGTGCTGCATCGGGAGCAGCTGGTCTCAGAGTGGGAGCACGCGGTTGCGCAGGTGGCGCGATGGGAGGCCGTGAAGCAGCGGGTCCTCGCCGAGTCGCTCGACTACGCGCTGCTCGACGGGACACAGGGGGTGACGCCCGATCTGCGCGTGCGCTCGATGGCCGCCGAGTTGGCGTGGGCGGCGGGGATGTCGGATCGCACGATCGCGGCGCACATGGCCGACGCGGCCGACCTGCGCGACAGGTTCGCGGCCACGCTCGACCGGGTCGCCGCAGGTCGGCTGTCGCGACCGCATGCGCAGGTGGTCGCCGACGAGGGCCGCGGCATCGACGACGCCGCAGCCCGCGCCGAGTACGAGCGCCTGATGCTGGATCTCACCGCGGAGGGACTGACGACGGGGCGGCTGCGGGCGGCCGCGAAGGCGATCGCAGAGCAGCTCGTGCCCACGCGCGTGAGCGAGCGGCATCGGGTGGCGCGTGAGCGTCGCAGGGTGGACGTACGGGAGCTCGCGGACGGGATGGCCGTGGTCGCCGCCGAGGTCCCCGCGGCGCTCGCCTTCGGCATCCATGACCGGCTCACGCAGCAGGCACGGATCGTGCGGGACGCCGAGCGTGCCGCGACGCTTGACGCGGAGGCCGAGGGCGGTCCGGCGCCGGTGGCGAGGTCGCTCGACCAGATCCGCGCGGACCTGTTCTGCGACCTGCTGCTGACCGGGCACCCCACCGCCGAGTCGGCCGACGCGCACGGCGGCGACGGGCTCGGCGCGGTGCGGGGCATCGTGCAGGTCACCGTGCCGGTGCTGACGCTGCTCGGCGAGGAGTCACGGGAGCCGGCGATGCTCGCGGGCCGGTGCCCGATCGACCCCGAGACCGCGCGGCGCATCGCCGGCGCTGCGACGCTGTGGGAGCGCGTGCTCACCGACCCGGTCACGGGCGACGTGCTGGCGACGGACCGCCGATTCCCGACGGCGGCGCAGCAGCGACACCTGCGGGCGCGGGACGAGCACTGCCGGGCTCCGGGATGCCGGCTGCCGGTGTGGCGGTGCGACGTCGATCACACGATCGATCACGCGAAGGGCGGGAAGACGACCCGCTGCAACCTCGCTCATTTGTGCCGACGACATCACACGCTCAAGCACCACACCGCGTGGACCGTGGCGCAGCGCGACGGCGGCGTGCTCGTCTGGACCAGTCCGACGGGTCGCGTCTACACCGACCGGCCGCCCCCGACCCTCCGGTTCATCCCCGCCGACGGCCGAGCCCCTTCGGGCCACCTCGTTACGCTGGGTGCGTGACCGCCGAGACCGACGCCGACCCGCGGATCGGCGACGTGCCGGAGGGGGCGATCCTGCGCAGCATCCTGTCGCGCCTCGCGCCGTCGAACGCGGTCGTCGGCCCGGGCGACGACGCGGCCGTGCTCGTCGCGCCCGATGCCCGCGTCGTCGCCACCGTCGACACGCTCGTGCACGGGCCCGACTTCCGGCTCGCGTGGTCGTCCGCCTACGACCTCGGTTTCAAGTCGGCCGCCGTGAACCTCGCCGACGTCGCGGCGATGGGGGCGCGGCCGACCGCGCTGCTCGTGGCCCTCGCGATGCCGAACGACACGCGTCTGTCGTTCGTGGAGGGGCTCGCCGACGGCCTGCGCGCAGCGTGCGACGCGCTGGCCCCGGGCTGCGCGGTCGAGGGCGGCGACCTCACCGTCAGCGACACGCTCACGATCGCCGTCACGGCGCTCGGGTCGCTGGACGGCCGGTCGCCCGTGCTGCGCTCCGGCGCGCGCCCCGGCGACCTGGTCGCCCTCGCGGGGGAGGCGGGGGCCGCCGCGCGCGGCCTCGACGTGCTGTTTCGCCGGTTCCGCGATCTCGCCGGAGAGCCCGTCCCTGTCGAGTTCGACGACCTCGACGCCGGCGAGGCGTCGTGCGTCATCGCGCAGCTGCGCCCGCATCCGCCGGTCGCGCTCGGGCCGGTGGCGGCGGATGCCGGTGCGACCGCGATGATGGACGTCTCCGACGGCATCGCGCTCGACGCCTCTCGCATGGCGGATGCCTCCGGCGTCACCATCGCGATCGACAGCGCGTCGCTCGGGGCACGCCGCGGGTGGGCGGTCGACGGGGGAGAGGACCACGCGCTGCTGGCCGCTTTCCCGCCCGGTGCGGCGCTGCCTCCCGGGTTCCGGGTGATCGGCGCCGCCCACGCCCGCGGCGATGCGCCGCTCCTCGTCGACGGCGCGCCGTACACCGGCCGCGGCGGGTGGGACCCCTATCGCGACTGGGACCGCGCGTCGGGCTGACGGCGGGAGCGCTGGCCGCGGGAGAGCCGCTCTCGCAGCCAGCGGAGGATCGCGACGCTCTGCTCGAACTGGAAGGCGCGCAGCGTCGGGATGCCCGGCACGGGCGGCCCCTGCGACACGAACAGGAAGTGCCCCGCGAATCCCGCGAGCACACTGTCTGCGTGCTCCGCCGGCATGGCCTCGAAGACGGGGTGCTCCTGGACGATCGCCTCGACGTCTGCGGTCGCATCGGACACGCGCACGTTGAACAGCAGCGCCAGCGCATCGATCCAGCCCGCCCCGCGGGCGGCCCACGGCCAGTCGACGACGGTCACGGAGCCGTCCGGCCGGATCAAGATGTTGTCGGCGCGGGCGTCCAGATGAACGAGCCGATCTCCGGCGCTCGCGTCGGCCATCTCGGCGCCCCGTCGCGTCAGCACGGTCCGGTTGGCGGTGACCCACTCGCCGAGATCGTCGGGCAGAGCGGGCAGCTCGGGCAGTTCGTTCGCGAGTCTGGACCAGCCCGCTCCATAGGTGGCCCCCGCGTTGCGCATGTCGCCCAGCGCGGCGATCTCCGGCGCACGCGTGCGGCCGATCGTCGCGAACGCGTCGAGCGTCGCGAGGAGCTCTTCGCTCCGCCACGGAGTCGTCGGCGCGCGACCGGCGACATCTTCGAGGGCGAGGGCGATCCGATCTTTGAGGTCGACGACGCCGACGAACGACGGGACCGGGAGCGAGCGGTCGAGGCGCGCGGCGATCTCCGCCTCTCGGCGGTGGAACTGCACGATGTCGGGGTTGTCGGCGGTCGATCCGGTCTTGACGAACACTCTCCGACCGTCGGCCAGCAGCACACGGTCGGCGCTGCCGGGGGAGAAGCCACCTGGCTGAGAGGCGGCCTCGACGACCGTGCTCCCCAGCATCCGCTCGGTCTCGGCGCGCAGCCGCGCGTCGACCTCTTCCCACTGGATGCGAGAGCTCATCTGCGCACCCCGTGCGAGCGATCGGTCGGGACCAGCCACCACAGCGCCGTGTCGCCGTAGCGCCGGTCGCGCGCGTGCTCCAGCCCCTCCGGGAGGGCCGGACGCTGCGAGCGCGCGGCGCGTTCGACGATCACGGTGGCGTGTGGCGACAGCAGCGGCACGAGCGCCTCCAGCGCAGCGGTCAGCTCCGTCTCTGCGACCCCGTACGGCGGGTCGAGGAAGACGAGGTCGTACGCGCCCGCCGCACCGCGCAGGAACGACTGCGCCGACGCGGCCCGCACCCGCAGCGCGACGTCCGAGCCCACCGCCTTCCCCACGCGCGCGGCGTTGCGCTTCAGCACGACGACGGCGGATGCCGCGTTCTCGACGAGCTCGACGGATGCCGCACCGCGGCTCGCCGCCTCGAATCCGAGCGCCCCCGACCCGGCGTAGAGATCGAGCACCGCGGCGCCGTGCACGGCGTCCGCAGCCTCGAGAGCTCCGAAGAGCGACTCGCGCACACGGTCGCTCGTGGGCCGCGTGCCCGAGCCCGGAACGTCGAGCACGATCGACCCCGCCCGGCCCGAGATGATCCGCGTCACAGCCCGAGCCTAGAGCGTCGCACGCCGTGCCTAGACTCGACGCATGCCGTCGTTCACCCTCGATTCGCGCCTCGACGGCGCCGTCGGCGGCAAGACGGCCGCAGCGCTCGCGCGCGCCTTCGACATGCACACGGTCGGCGATCTGCTCGCGCACTATCCCCGCCGCTACGCCCACCGCGGCGAGCTCACCCCCATCCGCTCGCTTCCCGTCGGCGAGACCGTCACGATCGTCGCCGAGGTGGTGCGCGCGGGGGAGCGCCGCATGAAGAACCGCACCGGCTCGCTGCTCGAGGTCGTCATCAGCGACGGCCAGGGGCAGCTGTCGCTCACGTTCTTCAATCAGTCCTGGCGGCTGAAAGACCTGCATCCCGGCCGTCGCGGCATCTTCTCCGGCAAGGTCGGCGAATACCGCGGCGCGCTGCAGTTCGCGCACCCCGACTACGAGCTGTTCGACGACGTCGACACGGCGCGGATGAACGCCGAGGCCTACGCGCACCAGCCCATCCCGATCTACCCCGCCACCGCGAGCGTGACGACGTGGCACCTCAAGAAGATCGTCGAGCTCGTGCTCGGCGGGCTCGGCGACGTGCCCGATCCGCTGCCCGACGACCTGCGCCGGCGGCACGGGCTGCTCACCGCCCGCGAGGCGATCGAGCGCATCCACCAGCCCGAGTTCGACGACCAGATCGAACCGGCCCGGCGCACCCTGCGCATGCACGAGGCGCTCACGCTGCAGACGGCGCTGCTGCAGCAGCGCCAGCTCGTGCGCATGATGTCGGCCACCGCCCGGCCGTCCGGCGCGCTGCTGGAGCGCTTCGACGCGGCACTGCCGTTCGAGCGCACCGCCGACCAGGTCGCCGTGGGCGACCGCATCGCCGCCGACCTCGTCGGCGACTGGCCGATGAACCGTCTCGTGCAGGGCGAGGTCGGCTCGGGCAAGACCCTCGTGGCGCTGCGGGCGATGCTCCAGGTCGCGCAGTCCGGCGGGCAGTCGGCGCTCATCGCGCCCACCGAGGTGCTCGCCGCGCAGCACCTCCGCACGATCGCGCGCATGCTCGGGCCGCAGCTGGCGCCCGAGCTCATGCCGACGCTGCTCACGGGGCAGCTCCCCGCCGCCGAGCGGCGCAAGGCGGCGTTGCGCGCGGCATCCGGTCAGGCCCTCATCGTGATCGGCACGCACGCGCTGCTCAGCGACTCGACGACCTTCGCCGACCTGGGCCTCGTGGTCGTCGACGAGCAGCACCGCTTCGGCGTCGAGCAGCGCGAGACGCTGCGCGCGAAGGGCTCCAGTCCGCACGCGCTCGTGCTCACCGCGACGCCGATCCCGCGCACCGTCGCGATGACCGTGTTCGGCGATCTCGACGTGTCCACGATCCGCACGATGCCCGCGGGGCGCGCCGGCATCCAGACGTTCGTCGCACCGCTCGCCGAGAGGCCGGCCTGGATCAGCCGCGTGTGGGAGCGCATCGCCGAAGAGGTCGGCAAGGGCCATCAGGCGTTCGTGGTGTGCTCTGCGATCGACGCGGAGAAGGCTTCCACCGACGATCCGGATGCCGTGCCCCCACCGGTCGCAGGCGGCGCGCCGAGGCCGCAGTGGGGGGTCGTGCAGGCCGCCGAGACCCTGTCGCGGCATGCGGCGTTCGCCGGCATCCGGATCGCGACGCTGCACGGGCGGATGCCGTCCGACGAGAAGGACGCGATCATGCGCGCGTTCGCGGCGGGCGACGTCGACGTGCTCATCGCCACCACCGTCGTCGAGGTCGGCGTCGACGTGCCGAACGCGTCGACGATGGTGATCCTGGATGCCGACCGCTTCGGCGTCTCACAGCTGCACCAGCTGCGCGGCCGAGTGGGCCGCGGCGCCGTGCCGGGGCTGTGCCTGCTGGTGACCGAGTCCCGGCCGGGGACGCCGGCGCGCGAGCGCGTCGAGGCGGTCGCCGCCACCCTCGACGGGTTCGAGCTCGCGGAGGTCGATCTGAGACTGCGCGGCGAGGGCGACGTGCTGGGCGACGCGCAGTCGGGCGCCCGGTCGTCGCTGCGGCTGCTGCGGGTCGTGACGGACGCGGACGTCATCGCGCTCGCGCGGGAGGAGGCCGAGCGCATCCTCGCGACCGATCCGCTCCTCGATGCGCATCCGGGCCTCGCCGCCGCCATCGAGCGTCGTGTGGGCATGCAGGAGCGCGCCGCGCTGGTGAGGAGCTGAACGCTAGGCTGACGGGGTGAGCAACAGGATCGCCGTCGTCCCCGGGTCGTTCGATCCGCCCACGCTCGGTCATCTCGACGTCATCCGTCGGGCCGCTGCACTGTACGACGAGCTGCACGTGCTCGTCGTGCACAATCCGGACAAGGAGGCGATGCTCCCGATCGCGCAACGCCTGGCGCTGTTGGAGCAGTCGATCGCGGAGGACGATCAGATCTCCGCCGAGGTCGTCGTGGCCTCGTGGAGCGTGGGCCTGCTGGTCGACTACGCCGAAGAGGTCGGGGCCGGCGTGCTCGTGAAGGGGATCCGCTCGCAGGTCGACGTCGCCTACGAGACGCCGATGGCGATCGTGAACCGGCACCTCGCCCACGTCGAGACGGTGTTCCTGCTGCCCGACCCGTCGCACGCCCTCGTGTCGAGCTCGCTCGTGCGCCAGGTCGCCGGTCTCGGAGGCGACGTGTCGCCGTTCGTGCCGGCCGCCGTCGCGCGGTTCCTCGACACCGGCGCCCGCTAGAATCCCCGGGTGAGGAACCATCGCAGAGGCCCCTTCCGCGTGAACGTGCACGACCTCGTGCGCCGCCCCGGCGAGATGCGCGAGCAGGCCGTCGACGCGTCCGCGCCGGCGCGCTGGGGCGAGGGGATCGTGTGGGTGCCGGAGGACGAGCCGATCGACCTCCGGGTGCGGCTGGAGTCGGTGCACGAGGGGATTCTGGTCACCGCGGATGCCGAGACCTCCTACGAGGGTGTGTGCGGACGGTGCCTCACCGACATCCGTCAGCGGCTCCGAGTCGAGTTCCAGGAGCTTTTCGCGTATCCTGGTGAAGAAGCAGCCGACCTCGAAGTTCAAGACGACCACGTGGATCTTGAAACCGAGGTCAGGGACGCGATCGTGCTGTCGCTCCCGTTTCAGCCGGTGTGCCGGCCGGATTGCCCGGGGTTGGACCCCGACACGGGCGAGCGGAGGGCCGAGGATGCCGGTGCTGCTGCGCGCGAAGCCCTCGATCCACGCTGGGCGGCGCTCGCGGAGCTGAAGACGGATGCCGACGCCCCGAACCAGACCTAGGAAACGAGAGAAGAAGAGCCATGGCAGGTAACCCCCCGAAGCGGAAGGTCTCCCGCTCCAACACCCGTTCGCGCCGCGCGCAGTGGAAGGCCGACGCCCCCGCGCTCGTGAAGACCGTCGAGCACGGCAAGGTCGTCTACAGCCGCCCGCACCAGGCGAAGGTCGTCACCGACTCGCAGGGCACAGAGCTGTTCCTGGAGTACAAGGGCCGCAAGGTCGCCGACGTCTGATCCGGCCGCTCACGTGGTCACCGACTTCGTCGTCGAGCACTCGGTGCTCGCGGACAAGCTCGGGGTCGAGATCGACCCCGAGCTTCTTTCGCTCGCTCTGACCCACCGTTCGTACGCGTACGAGCACGGCGGCATCCCGCACAACGAGCGCCTCGAGTTCCTCGGCGACTCCGTGCTCGGCCAGGCCGTCACCGTCACGCTGTTCAGCCGGCATCCCGAACTGGAGGAGGGGGCGCTGGCCAAGCGTCGTGCCAGCGTCGTCTCGACGGTCGCGCTCGCCGAGGTCGCCCGCACGATCGGACTGGGGGAGCACCTGCTGCTCGGCCGCGGCGAAGAGCAGACCGGCGGTCGAGACAAGGACTCGATCCTCGCCGACACGATGGAGGCGGTGATCGGCGCGACGTACCTGTCCGGCGGGCAGGACGCTGCGACCGCGCTCGTGCTGCGTCTCGTCGAGCCGCTCCTGGCCGATCCGGAGCGCTACGGGGCGTCGATGGATCCCAAGACGAGCCTGCAGGAGCTGGCCGCTCGCCGCGGCGTCACGCCGCCGACCTACACGGTCGACTCCACCGGCCCCGATCACGACCGCGTGTTCACCGCGACCGTCACGGTGGGTCCGGTCGTCTCGCAGGGCACCGGGTCGAGCAAGAAGACCGCGGAGATGGCTGCTGCGCTGACCGCGTGGCACGAGCTCGGCGTCGAGTCCTGAGCCGCGCACGATCCGTGCCCGAACTGCCCGAGGTCGAGGTCGTCCGCGCCGGCCTCGAGCCGGCGGTGAGCGGCGCGCTCGTGACGAGCGTGCACGTGCTCGACGAGCGAGCGCTCACCCGCTTCGCCGCGGGCGGCGCGGAGTTCGAGGCCGCACTCCCGGGCCGGCGGATCGCCGGCACCGCGCGGCGCGGCAAGTTCCTCTGGCTCCCGCTCGACGGTGCCCGGGAGCGACCAGAGGCGGTCATCGCGCATCTCGGCATGAGCGGGCAGCTGCTGCTGCGGCACCCGTCCGCCCCCGCGGAGCGCCATGAGCGCGTGCGCCTGACGATCGAGCATCCGCAGCACGGAGAGCTGGCGGTGGTGTTCGCCGACCAGCGCACCTTCGGCTCGCTGGCGATCGATGCGCTCGTCGCGACGCCCGATGCCGCCCCGGGAGGGCGGGGGACGGATGCCGCGGCGCTGCCGAGCCAGGTGGCGCACATCGCCCGCGACCCCCTCGACCCCGCCTTCGACGACCGCCGCTACCGGGGGCTGCTGGCCCGGAAGCAGTCGGCGATCAAGCGCGTGCTGCTGGATCAGACCGTGCTCAGCGGGGTGGGCAACATCTACGCCGACGAGGCGCTGTGGGCGGCGCGCATCCATCCCGAGACTCCCGCTCGCGCGCTGTCGACCCGCGCGGCCAACCGCCTGCTGGCCGACGTGCGCGCGGTGCTGGAGAGGGCGCTCGCCGAGGGCGGCACGAGCTTCGACGCCCAGTACGTCAACGTCAACGGCCAGGCGGGCTACTTCGCTCACTCGCTGAACGCGTACGGGCGCGCCGGGCAGGCGTGCCCGCGCTGCGGCGGTCCGATCCGCCGCGAGGCATTCATGAACCGCTCCTCGCACTACTGCCCGCGCTGTCAGCGACGGCGGTGACCTCTGGGACCTCACCGTCGAGCGCACGGACCCGACGCGACACCCGTGGTCCTTCCCGCACCTCGGTAATCTGAGCGCATGCTCAGCCCGGACATGCAGAGTCTCTTCGCGAGCGTCACGACGCTCGTGGCCGTGATCGCGCTGGCCATCGGGATCGCCTTCGACGTCCCGGTGCTGCGTCATGCGGTCGCGTCCCGGCGTGCGGGCCGTGCGTATCGGGTGGTCGTCGCACAGTACGAGGTGCCGGCGGGGCTCCCGCCTCTGCTTGCGGGTGCGATCCTCGGCATCCGTCACCACCGCATAGCCGCGCAGATCGTGCATCTGGCGGTCACCGGCGTGATCCTCATCGAAGACGGCGAGAAGCGGCACGGCGGTCAGAAGGGCTGGGCGGAGGGGAAGGAGCCCGTGCTCCGACTCCGCGCACCCCACCGGGCACAGGACGCCGTCGACCAGCACGTCCTGCGCGGGCTGTTCTGGTCGCTCGAGCCCGGGGAGACGGTACGCGTCGGGCGGGCATCGCTCTCGCTCTCCCAGCGGATGCGCGAGCTCCGTCGCCACGCCGAAGAGGCAGCGGTCAGCCGGGGATATCAGATCGAGGTCCGAACGCCGGTGCGGCGGCACTTCGGGCTGGCACGCGCAGGCGCGCCCCTCGTCCAACTCGCCATGGCCTTTGTCGGGGTGACGTTCTGCGGGTTCCTCGGCGTGCTGTTCGAGAACGCCCCCGGGCGGGCCGTGGCTCCGGCGATCATCGCGGTGTTGGCGTCCGCTCTCTGGGTCCTCGCGTTGATCCCCTGGAGATTCTGCACAGCGCTCGGGCACGAGGCGCGCAGGCATCTGCTCGGAGTGCAGGTGTTCATCCGGATCGCGGAGCAGGACCGCCTCCAGATGCTGCAGAGCTATCAGGGCGCGCTGCGCCGGCCGGACGCAACGGCGTCGGTGATCGATGTCTACGAGCGTCTGCTGCCCTACGCGATCCTCTTCGGGATGCAGCAGGACTGGTCGCGCGTGCTCGAGACGCGGTATCGCGCCGAGGGCGAGGGACCCGCCTGGCTCGCGGGGACGGGCGGACCGGACGCATCCGTCGGCTCCTTCGGGTCGACCGACTCCGTCGTGTGGCTGGACTCGATCGACTCGCTGGGGGGAACGCTCGGCGACATCACCTCCTCGTTCGACGGCGCGGATGGAGGAGGCGGGGGCGACGGAGGCGGCGACGGCGGCGGCGGAGGCGACGGCGGTGGAGGCGGGGGCGACGGCGGCGGCGGGGGGTGACCCGAAGCCGATCGCCTCGTCGATGTCGGGCGGGGGACGCCGTGGGCGCAGCTGGCGCGGTCATGTCAGCACCTTCTTCCATGCGCCCTCGTAGGCGACGGGGACGAAGCCGATCGCCTCGTTGATGTCGAGCATGGGTCTGTTCTCCTCGGCGTTGTAGGTGATCACCTTCGGCGAGTGCGGCGCGATCTCGGCGCGCCAGGTCTTCAGCCCCGCGCACTTCACGAGCATCCCGAGGCGGTGCCCACGGTGTTCCTTGAGCACCAGCGTGTCCTCCTGGTGGGTCGGCCCGGTGAGGTCCTCGCCGATCACGAGCTCGTTGAACGCCACGAGCTCACCGCTGTCGACATGCTGTGCGGCGGTGACGAGCACGGTGTGTCCGCCGGCGAGGTAGCGCTGCTCGTGCCGGGCGATGCGCTCGGCATCCCACTCCTGCTCGTCGAACTCCAGGTTCGCGGCCGGGGCGTCGGTCGACATGCGCGACTTCACCCACGCGTAGCCGTCCGCGTGCTCGGCGGGCGTCGGCAGTCTCCACTGCAGCACGCGGTAGCCGACGGCGGCGTTGCGTGCCTGGGCGAGCAGTCGCTCGGCCGTGGAGTCGGCGGTGGTGAGATCGAGGGCGCTCTGGCGCTCGACCTGCTCGAGCGCGTAGCCGTGCCGCCGGTAGAAGCGCGCGGCGTGGTCGTCGGGGATCGAGCCGAACCCGGTGGGCGATGCCAGCCGGGCGCCCGGGGCGTCGGGATGCTGCGCCCACGACTGGAGCACCGTTCGCCCATGCTCGCGGGCGGTCTGCTCGACGAGCCGGTAGGCGGTTGATCCGATGCCGCGTCCGTGGTGCTCGCGCAGCAGCTCGATCAGCCAGAACGCGCTCTTCGAGCCGGCTTCGAGGGGGATGTCGACGCCGACGCGGCCGACGACCTCGCCGTCGACGACCACGATCCGCATGAGCCGAAGCTCGTCCGGGTCGGGCTGATAGTGCGGCAGCAGCGCCGCGGCGGTCATGGCCTCGTCGTCGGTGCCGTTGAGCTCACGGTAGACGAGGTTGCGCACGCGCACCATCTCGGTGAAATCGTCGGCGTCGGGCGCGTCGATCGACGCGGGAATGGTCAGCGGCCGGATGTCGACTCCGGCGGGTGTCGTGTTCATGCTGGTCCTTCGGATGGAGGGGATGCGGGTGGGTTCGCCGAGCGGCGAGGCGAGCGCGCCCGGAAGGCGCGCAGCTGCCGAGGGGCACCGGGGTGTGCGCGCACACGAGGAGGGCTGTCAGGCGGCGGAGTCCGCCTCGCGGTCACCGTGACCGGCGGGCAGAGTCCCCCCGTGCGCGTCTCAGCCGGCCGCGGACGCGGAGAAGGGGCCGGCCGCCAGAGCTGCGGAGACTGTGCCGATTCCGGTGAGTGCGGTGTTCAGCATCATGGCGACCTCCTTTCGACTTCTGACGCGAAGAGTGACGGTAGCGCAGGCCTGAAGCCTCCGTCAAGGGCCCCGGGCGTGTCGCGCGCCGAACGGACTTCGGCATCCGCCGCCGTGCGGCCTGTCTCGCGGGCGGCGTGGCGGCCGTCCGCTACGGTGGTCGGGACATCCATCGGCCGTCGCGGGGAGCGCTTCATGCACCTGAAGAGCGTCACGCTCAAAGGGTTCAAATCGTTCGCGCAGCCGACCGCGTTCGTGTTCGAGCCCGGGGTGACGTGCATCGTGGGGCCCAACGGATCGGGCAAGTCGAACGTCGTCGACGCCCTCGCGTGGGTCATGGGCGAGCAGGGCGCCAAGACGCTGCGCGGCGGCAAGATGGAGGACGTCATCTTCGCCGGCACCGCGACTCGCGGGCCGCTCGGCCGCGCAGAGGTGCAGCTCACGATCGACAACGCCGACGGCGTGCTGCCGATCGAGTACGCCGAGGTCACGATCAGCCGCACGCTCTTTCGCAACGGGGCCAGCGAGTACGCGATCAACGGGGAGACCTGCCGGCTGCTCGACGTGCAGGAGCTGCTGAGCGACTCCGGGCTTGGCCGGGAGATGCACGTGATCGTCGGGCAAGGACGGCTCGACACCGTGCTGCAGGCGTCGCCGGAGGACCGCCGCGGCTTCATCGAGGAGGCGGCCGGCATCCTCAAGCACCGCCGTCGCAAGGAGAAGACCCTCCGCAAGCTCGACGCGATGGAGCAGAACCTGACGAGGCTGAGCGACCTCGCGGGGGAGATCCGGCGGCAGCTCAAGCCCCTCGGCAGGCAGGCGGAGGTGGCGCGCGAGGCGGCCACCATCGCCGCCGTCGTGCGCGACGCGAAGGCGCGGCTGCTCGCCGACGAGCTCGTCGGGCTGCGGGCGGCTCTCGACGACCACACGAGATCGGAGCAGGAGCGCCACGCCGAGCGCCTCGTGCTGCAGGATCAGGGCGAGCAGCTGCGTCTGCGGATCGTGCGGCTCGAGCAGGAACAGGGCTCGGAGCAGGTCGACGGGGCGCGGCAGGTCGCGTTCGCGCTGGAGCAGGCCCAGGCCCGGCTTCGGTCGCTGTTCACGCTCGCGAATCAGCGACTGGCGCTCCTCGGCGACTCCGAGCAGGATGCCGCCCCGATCACCGTGACGAGCGCCGCGATCGACGAGGCGCGCGCCGAGCTGGAGGGGCTCGCGAACGGCGTGGGCGAGGCGGCGCAGGCCGCGGCCGCCGCGACGCGGGAGGTCGTGCGCGTGCGCGCGGAGCTCGACGCTCTCGACGCGGACATCGCGGCA